>NZ_JABUOH010000032.1 GCF_013391955.1 Candidatus Phytoplasma pruni | reverse complement strand
CACAAAAAAAAAAAAAAACAAGTGTTTGAGCCGTTTAAATTGCATTTTATCCAAAAAAAATAATTTTTTAGGGTCAATATTTTACGTTAAAGAAATAAAAAGCCTATAAATAGGGGTTTTTAAATAATGAAGACGATGATAGGGAGTGCGACAATATCAAATACCATTTTTCTTCTCTAAATAATTTTCCTTCCTTAATTTTTAAAAAAAAAAGACCTTCTAAAAGATCTTTTTTAATTAGATATTCAATAGCATTGAATAAGATTTATTTTCTTACTACGCCTGTTTTAACAGCCGCTTCTCCAACCGCTTTAGCGATAGAAGCAACAACTTGTTCGTTGAATACGCCAGGAATAATATTATTTTCGTTTAATTCGTTGGCAGGAATAACACTAGATAAGGCATAAACCGCAGCCACTTTCATTTCTTCGTTAATTTGAGTTGCTTTATAATCTAGCGCTCCTCGGAATACACCAGGGAAAGCTAAACAATTATTAACTTGGTTAGGGTAATCTGATCTACCAGTAGCGATCACTCTTACTCCACCTTTTTTAGCTTCTTCAGGTAAAATTTCCGGATTTGGGTTTGCTAAAGCAAAAACAATAGCGTCTTTAGCCATAGTAGAAACCATTTCACTATTAAGAATATTAGGACCAGAAACACCAATGAAAACATCTTTATTTTTGATAACATCACTTAAAGTGCCGTCTTCTTGGTTTTTATTCGTTAATAAAGCCATTTTCTTTTGTTCTGAGTTAGTCCAATCACTATCATGACGGATAACACCTTTTTTATCGTATAAAACAATGTCTTTAACTTTTAAGTTAAGCAACATTTTAGCAACCGCAATACCAGCTGAACCAGTACCACAAATGACCACTCTAATGTCTTCTAATTTTTTATTAACCACTCTTAAAGCGTTAATTAAACCAGAAGCCACAACGATAGCTGTTCCGTGTTGATCATCATGAAAAACAGGAATAGATAATTTCGCTTTTAAAGCTTCTTCAATTTGGAAACATTCAGGCGCTTTAATATCTTCTAAATTAATCGCTCCAAAAACATCAGAAATTTTAGTAATAATATTTACTATTTCTTCAGGATCTTTAGAATCAATAGTGATCGGGAAAGAGTCGATATCAGCGAATCTTTTAAATAAAATAGATTTTCCTTCCATTACCGGAATAGAAGCTTTAGAACCAATATCTCCTAAACCTAAAACAGCCGTACCATTGGTAATAACAGCCACTGTATTAGATTTCATAGTGTATTTATAAAGATCTTCAGGGTTTTGTTGAATCTTACGACAAGGTTCAGCTACTCCAGGAGTATATACTAAAGATAAATCATCAAAATTATTAACTTCTGTTTTAACTTTAGCAGCCAATTTACCTTTGTTTTTTTCGTGTAAAAGTAAAGATTTTTGATTTGTGTCCATAATTTCTTCTTATAAAGTTGATTTTCATTCTAAAACAATGTTTTTTAATTGATTGGATGAGAACAAAAAAGAAAGAAAGTTTGTTAAAATAATTTTTTTTAAAAATGAAGCTTTTTCCCTTATTCTGTAAACGCCTAATTTTTTTAATAAACATTTTTTAAAATTTAAAAAACAACAATTATAAAATCACCTCTTTTTCCATTTTAATTTAAATTAAAAAAATAACCGCTTTTATTATAAACCTTTTATGAAAGAAAAATTAAAAAATCCATCTTAAATTTAATAAATGAAAATTGGTTATTAAACCAAGGAGTTATAGAAAGATGTGGGTTTATTTGGTAGATAATAGGTGTTTAACAGCGTTTACCTTTGGTTCTTCTTGTAAAGAAAAAACCACTCCTAAGAGTGGTTAAGAAAAACGGGAAAGAAATAACTTTATCCCCAAAGATGGAGAAAAAAGTTTATAATTATTTTTTTTGATAAGAGCGTTAATTTATTTCTTTTCGTAATAATTAGCCACTAATTGGTTTAAAAGACGAACGCCAAAACCAGTGGACCAACTGTTGTTAACTGCGGTAACTTTATCATTAAAAGCTACACCAGCAACATCAATATGAGCCCAAGGAGTATCTTCACCCACAAAACGTTTTAAAAATTGAGCAGCTGTGATAGAACCCGCTAATCTACCTGAAGAATTTCTCATATCAGCAAATTTACTATCAATTAAACGGTCGTATTCTTCAGAAAGAGGCATTAACCATAATTTTTCACCAGTGGTTTGACCGGAAGCAAGTAATTTTTGCGCTAAAGCGTCATTATTAGAGAATAAACCAGCATGTTCTTCTCCTAAAGCAACCATAATAGCGCCTGTTAAAGTAGCTAAATCAATGATGAATTGAGGTTTTACATGAGTTTTAGTATAATAAAGAGCATCAGCTAATACCATTCTACCTTCCGCATCAGTATTGATCACCTCAATAGTTTGACCAGACATAGAAGTAACGATATCACCAGGTCTTTGAGCTGTACCGCTTGGCATATTTTCTACTAAACCAACTACTGCGACAACATTGACTTGTGCTTTACGAGCGGCTAAAGTATGCATTAAACCGACTACTGTAGCAGCTCCGCCCATATCACCTTTCATTTCTTCCATTCCACCAGAAGGTTTAATGGAAATACCGCCAGAATCAAAAACTACTCCTTTACCTACAAATGAAAGAGGAGCTTCTTGGGAAGAAGAACCTTGCCATTTCATAATAGCTAAATAAGGAGGACGATCAGAACCTTGAGCTACTGCTAAAAGAGAATTCATCCCTAATTGAGTCATTTGGTTTTTATCTAAAACTTCTACTTCAACACCCATTGCGGTTAATTTTTGAATACGAGCGACAAATTCATCTGTTCCTAAAACATTAGCTGGTTCGTTCACTAAATCGCGCGCTACGTTAGAACCTTGCACTACTGCTTCTACTTTATGAAGTTCTTTTTGACAAGCTGCTGCTTCTTTGGTCACCACTACAACTGATAAATCGTTATACATCGCAGAAACATCTTTTTTCGGTTTAGTGTGATAATGATCAAAAGTGTAACTTTTTAACATCATCCCTAAAACATAATCCATTACTGCTTGTGCGGAAGAAGGATGGTTTTCAAAATCTGTTAAAACAACTACTTCTTTAACATGTTTCAAAGCTGATAAAGTCGCTCCTCCTGCTTTCATCCAAGAATCATGCTTTTCGGGGTTTTTACCTAAACCTACTACTAATAAACGAGAAAATTCATGACCTTCAGGATGAACTAATTTTAAAACAGAACCTTCTTTGCCTTTAAATTGTTCTGTTTGACATGCTTTTTCTACTTGTCCTTCAAGATTAACAACATTAACGCCGGAAACATTTTGTTTTCCATCTTCTAATTTTAAAACCACTACTGTGCTTTGTTGATTAAAAGATTTTAAATCTGATAAAAATGATACTTTCATATTAATACGATACCTTTCTTATTGTTAAAACATTTATACCAATAAAATAATTTGATTAACCAAACAAATAAATTAAAAATTAATTATTGTTTATGATTAAATTATATAACATTTATAAATAACA
>NZ_JABUOH010000031.1 GCF_013391955.1 Candidatus Phytoplasma pruni | reverse complement strand
AAAAAAGGTTGCATTATCTTTATTGATGAGATTGATACTATCGGAACTAAAAGAACTAGCGATTCTCAAGCTTCTGGTATTTCTCACAATAAAATGGTAAATGCCTTATTAACCTTGCTGGATGGGATGAAATCCAATGATGATGTGGTAGTGATCGGAGCGACGAATAAAGATGATCTTTTAGATGAAGCTTTAACTAGACCTGGTCGTTTAGATCGTAAGATCTATGTGGGTTTACCTGATCGTGACACCAAAATTAGGTTATATAATTTATTTTTAAAAAAATATAAAGCCAAAAATAAATTATCACCTAATATTGATTATGAACGTTTAGCAGATAAATCAACTGATTTTAGTGGCGCTACCATCGCTAAAGTAGTGAAAGATACTTGTTTTAGCATCGTTCAAGCTCAATTAAAAAAAGATACAGTGGATTTTATTGTTAAGAATAGTGAACATAATTTAGTTCAAAAACACAGACAAGAATTAACCTACGGCAAAATTAATGAAAACACTGATTTAACCCAAGAAAAAACGTTGTCAACTTATAGTACGACTGATTTAGGTAAAATAGAAGAGAAAATTAAAAAAATACTTTATCCAAATGAAGAAGATTATTATGTGGAGTATATTTGGGAAAATAAAGCACTTATTCCAACAAATGATTGGGACAAAATCATTCATGGTGCTGTGTTAAAAGATGACCTAAATCAAAAAGAATTATTAGAAACGAGAAAGATAGAAGATTTAAAAAAAGTAGTTGACAAAATGAAAGAATATCTTGCGGATCAAAAGTTTACAATCACTGAACAAGCTTTAAGCGATAGTGTTGATAAACATCTTTTTGGTAGAAAAGTACTACAAAGGCAATATAGCGAAGAAGAAAAAAAGATTGTAGCGGCGAATGAAGCGGGCCACGCTTTACTTCAATACCTCCAACAACCTAATCTTTTTTACAGAAATACTATCGAATTATCTAATAATCCGACCGCTCATAATTACGCGGAACCATACCATAATTTCTCTACTAGAGAACAATTATTAGAAAAAGCGACTTTCTTATTAGCTGGTAGAGCAGCGGAAGAACTCTTAATTGGTTCTGTTTCAAATAAAGCCAAAAAAGATTTAGAAGAAGTTAATAAAATCGTTAAAGAGATGGTTTATAACCATGGAACAGCGGATAACCATTTGGTTTCCTATAGTACTGAACCTCATCCTGATCGCGAATTAAATGAACAATGTAATAAATTATTTAACGAAGTTTATAATCAAGCTAAGGTTCATCTTCAAAATAACTTACCTTTAGTCAAAGAAATTCAAACTAAACTCTTAAAAGATAATAGCATTAACAAAGCGACTATGAACGAATTAGCGAAAACATACCCTTTAAACAAAAACAAAATTTTAACTAAACATAATGCGGCCGCTAAGAATGATTCCTCTACCAAAAATAAATGGTTATGGTTAGCCGCTGGTTTAAGTGTGATGAGTGTTGGTTTATGGTTCTTAGTTATCATCATTAAAAAAAGAAATAGAAGGGTGGTTTAATTATGGCTTCCAAAAAAATGTTAAAAAAACAACAAAAAAGAAAGAAGATGTGGTTCATTCTTTTACTGGTGATCTTTACTTTCAGCACTTTCTTATTCTTTGAATATTACCCTGATTTAACTCAAACAGGGGAAGCGAAAGAACCGCAATTTATTTTAGAACAACTCCAAAAAGGTCGTGTAGATCGATATGAAGATAAAATAGAAGCTAACGGGATTAGAGCTTTTTTAAACCTTAATAGTCGTAAAAAAATAGTGATTCACACTAAAGATAATAAAACTTATTATAATAAAACGATTGATAGCCATTATATAAGTGAAATCGATAAAACTATTGAAGCCAGAAAAAATGATAGAAGTTTAGAAAAAATACCTACCACAGTACGTTATGGTTTAATAATGCCTACTTTAACTGTCTTTTCCGCTTTAGTAGGTTTCATTTGGCTAGTTTATATTATTTCTAGTTTGTTAGAACAAAGAAGAATGACACGAATGAAAGATAGTGAGATTGATTTAGAAGGCGATCAACAAAAAACTACTTTCCAAGATGTCGCTGGTAACGAAGAAGAAAAAGAAGAATTAACGGAACTAGTGGATTTTTTAAAAAAACCTCAGAAATATGAAAAAATGGGCGCTAAAGTTCCTAAAGGGGTTTTATTACAAGGTCCACCAGGGACTGGTAAAACTTTATTAGCTAAAGCTTTAGCCGGCGAAGCAGGAGTACCTTTCTACGCTACTTCTGGTTCTGAATTTGTCCAAATATATGTCGGAATGGGAGCTTTAAAAATTAGAAAACTCTTTAAAGAATTAAGAGAAAACGCGCCTTGTATCTTATTTATTGATGAGATCGATATTTTAGGAGGGAAAAGATCTTCCGGCGGTGGTTGGGGCGGTACAGAAGAAAAAGACCAAACCTTGAACCAATTATTAACCGAAATGGATGGTTTTAACGCTTCTACCGGAATTATTATTGTTGGCGCGACTAACAGAAAAGATATGTTAGATCCCGCTTTATTAAGACCAGGTCGCTTTGATCGTCATTTCACAGTTGGCTTACCCGACGCTAAAGCACGTGAAGCTATTTTAAAAGTTCATGCTTATAATAAACAAATCTCTTCTGAGGTTAATTTCGCTCAATTAGCGAAACAAACGACTGGTTTTAGTGGAGCAGAATTAGCTTCTGTTTTAAATGAAGCTTCTATTTTAGCAGTTAGAAATAACCAAGAAGAGATCACTATGGTGGAACTAGAAGAAGCAGTGGATCGAGTAATGATGGGTCCAGCGAAGAAATCTAAAAAATATGATGAAGAAGAAAGAAAAATGGTCGCTTACCATGAAGCGGGCCACGCTGTTATCGGGATTAAATTAAAACATGCTCCTAAAGTGCAGAAAATCACTATTATTCCTCGTGGAGATGCTGGTGGTTATAATTTAATGTTACCCGAAAAAGAAACCATTTTTTCTTCTAAAAAACGCATGTTAGCTAATATAGTTGCTTTCTTAGGGGGTAGAGCGGCGGAAGAATTAATGTTTGATGATATTTCTAACGGAACTTATAGTGATTTCCAACAAGCTACTTCTATCGCTAACGAAATGGTTACTTCCTATGGGATGTCTGAATTAGGCCCGATGCAGAACGACGATAGTTTATTTGTGCATAAACCTTTAGTAGATGCTGAAGTGAAAAAAATTATTGATGAATGTATGGATGAAGCTAGAAAAATCATGAAAGAAAATAAATCTTTATTAGAACAAATAGCTAATACTTTATTAGAACAAGAAACTATCACCAAAGATCAATTAGATCAAATAGTTAACCCCCCGAAGAACCAAAAACATGAGAAAACCAATAATAAAGAGAAAAAAGTTGCATCTAAATAATACACATAAAA
>NZ_JABUOH010000030.1 GCF_013391955.1 Candidatus Phytoplasma pruni | reverse complement strand
TTTTATGTGTATTATTTATTCTTTATAAAAAAACATTTTAATTATACTTTCTTCGAAAAGAAAATGAAATTAAAATGTTTTTGATTTAATTGATCTAAATTGTTATTTTATTATTTTGGAGCGGACGAGGGGAATTGAACCCCCGTCTCATGCTTGGCAAGCACGTATAATAGCCACTATACGACGTCCGCGTTCTTTAATTCAAGAATGTCATTTTTTGAAAAAATAATTTCTAAAAAACTACAACATATATATTAACAAAAAAATAAGAAAAATTTAAAACAAAATGATTGGTGCCCTTAACGAGAATCGAACTTGTATTTCATCATTACCACTGATGTGTTTTGCCATTAAACTATAAGGGCTTTTGGCACTCTTGTATTATTTTATCATATAAAACCTAATTCAAGAAAAAATGTTATAATTAATTGCGAAAAAAACTTTTTCTTTCATTTTATTAACCTTTTTTATAAATATTTGTTCACTTTCCTAATAAATAATATATAATAAAAGAGGTTAATTTAAACTAATTTTAATAAAGAGGAGTTTTTAACAATGGAACAAAAAAGATTTCAGGGTAATGTAAAGTGGTTTAGTTTTGATAAAGGGTATGGTTTCATCCAACTTATTACTGACGAACCTAAAGTTGAAGGAAAAAAAGACGACATTTTCTTTCATTACACATCTATCCAATTAGACAACAGTGAATACAGAACAGACGGATATCGTTCTTTAAAAGAAGGCGAAAAAGTTGAATTCACTATTCAAGAAGTTAACGGCCGTACACAAGCTGTTGATATCGTTAAAGTAAAATAATAATTCATTAATTTGAAATATATTTTAAAAAAGACTTTTAAAGTCTTTTTTTTTAATGTATAATATGTTTTTATTGTTTTAAACAAAAAATTTTATGGAGAAAGTAAATGAAAAGATTTAGTAGTGAAGCAGTAACCAAAGGTCATCCAGATAAAATAGCGGATCAAATTTCTGACGCTTTATTAGACGCTTATTTAAGCGAAGATCAAGAGGCTAAAGTGGCTATCGAAACAGTTGTCACTAACCAAAAAGTTATCATTTTGGGCGAAATTAAAACTAGTTCTCCATTAACTCCTCAACAAGTAGAAAAGATTATTAAACAAACTGTTCAACAAATAGGATATGACCGAAAAAACGAAAATTTTTCTTATGATGAATTATCTATCGTTAATTTAACGCACGAACAATCAGAAGAAATAAATAAAGCGGTTTTAAATAAAGGTGCTGGCGATCAAGGTTTAATGTTTGGTTATGCCACCAACGAAACACCCACCTTTTTGCCTTTGAATTTCTTTTTAGCCAAAGCTTTAGCTTTAAAATTGACAGAATTAAGGGAAAATAAAACTTTACCTTTTTTAAGACCAGATGGGAAAACTCAAGTAACTATTTGTTATGATGAAAACAATAAACCTCTTTATGTAGAAGCTATTGTGGTTTCTTGTCAACACGAAAAAAATATCACTCAAGAAGAAATTAAAAAAGCGATTATAGAACATGTTATTAAACCTGTTATTGATCCTCAATTAATGAACGAAAAAACCAAGATTTTTGTCAATCCATCTGGTAGTTTCGTCAATGGTGGTCCTGATTCGGACGCTGGTTTAACAGGAAGAAAAATCATTCAAGATACTTACGGCGGGGAAGCGCGTCATGGTGGTGGTTGTTTTAGTGGCAAAGATGCTTCTAAAGTAGATCGTAGTGGTGCTTATATGGTGAGATATTTAGCTAAAAATATCGTGGCCGCTGGTGTTTGTGATAAATGTGAATTGCAAATTTCTTACGCTATCGGAATAGAACAACCAGTGGGTTTATTTATTAACACTTTTAACACCAATAAAGTGCCTGAATCATTAATTATCCAAACAATTCAACAAAATTTTGATTTAACTCCGCAAGGGATTATTAATCAATTAAAACTAAAACAACCTCTTTTTCAAATAACCGCTAGAGATGGACATTTTGGTAGACAAGATGATTTATTTGAATGGGAAAAAACCGATAAAATAGCTATTTTTAAAAAATTATTAATATAAACGTTAGGAAACTATATAATATTAATATAAGTAAATGTTAATAAAATAATTATAAATAAGGGTTCTGATTTATGAATGTTAAAAAATTAGTCAAAGAAGTGTCTTTTCGTAATGAAAATTTTAGTCAATGGTACACAGATGTTTGTTTGAAATCAGAATTAATTGATTATTCGGATGTCAAAGGTTTTTTTATTTATTTGCCGTACGGTTATGCTTTATGGGAAATGATCCAACAATTTATGAACCAAGAATTAAAAAAAACTAACCATCAAAACGTGTATTTTCCTTTAGTCTTTACGGAAAATCTATTTCAAAAAGAACAGCAACATATTGAAGGATTCGCTCCTGAAGCGATGACTATCAGCAAAATAGGCGATAAAACTCTACCAGAAAAATTAATTATTAGACCTACTTCTGAAGTATTATTTTCGCAATATTATGCTAAAA
The DNA here is from genome assembly GCF_013391955.1 of Candidatus Phytoplasma pruni. Taxonomy (GTDB): domain Bacteria; phylum Bacillota_I; class Bacilli_A; order Acholeplasmatales; family Acholeplasmataceae; genus Phytoplasma. The sequence continues at coordinate 54,858 of NZ_JABUOH010000030.1, read as the reverse complement.
AAATAGTTTCTTATCGTGATTTGCCTAAATTATTTAATCAATGGTGTAGTGTGGTTCGTTGGGAAAAAACCAATAAACTTTTTTTAAGAAGTAAAGAGTTTTTATGGCAAGAAGGGCATACAGTTCATGCTACTAAAGAAGAAGCTTTACAAGAAAGCTTCGATATTTTAAATTTATATAAAAAATTAGGTCAAGAACTGTTAGCCATCCCTTTTGTTTCTGGTAAAAAAACCGAAAAAGAGAAATTTAAAGGTGCGGAAGTAACGTATTCTATTGAAGCTTTAATGTATGATGGACAAGCCTTACAAGCCGGAACTTCGCATTATTTAGGCACTAAATTTTCTGAAGCTTTTGAGATCACTTTTCAAGATGCTAATTTGCAAAAACAATTCGCTCATCAAACCTCTTGGGGTATTTCTACTCGCTTAATAGGGGCTTTAATTATGGTTCATGGCGATGACGAAGGTTTAGTAATGCCGCCTTATATCGCTCCTGTACAAATCGTTATTGTACCTTTGCAAATGAAAAACGAACAAGTAGTGAAAAAAGCGCATCTTTTATACCAACAATTAAGTACTGCTTATAGAGTAGAAATAGATTTACAAAATAAAAATATAGGTTGGAAATTTAGTAATCACGAACTTAAAGGGATACCTTTAAGAATAGAAATCGGTAAAAAAGAATTAGAAAACGGAGAATTGACTCTTTTTATCAGACACAATTCTACTAAAATAAAACTAGCTGAAAAAGATTTATTAAAAGAAATACCTCTTCTATTGAAAAAAATTCACCAAGAAATGTATCAAAAAGCTTCTGATCATGTTAAAAATAACACTTATCAAGCTAAAACTTATGATGAATTTAAACAACATCTGCAAAAAACAGGATATATTAAAATGAGTGTTTATGAAAATGAAGCCGAAGAAATTATTAAAAAAGAGACAGGCGCTACCGCTCGAGTTATTTTAGACGAACCTTTAATAACCGAAATTTGCCCTGTAACCAATAAAAAAGCTAACCAAACGGTGTTATTTGCTAGAGCTTATTAATAAATTCATTTATCCCAAGAAGATCCTTCTTGGGATAAATCACATATACTTTGACATTTGTCATATTATATGTTAGAATAAAGACAGTTATTTCCTAAAAGTAAAAAGGAAAATAAAAGGGGATTTGATTGCTTAGATATATGGAAAATGATGATTTAACAGAGAATTTAAATAATACGATTTATAGCCTATTTTTCGCTTGTGTGAAAAATAAGAAAGAGGTTATAAATTAAAGTGGACTATTTCAACGTTTATCTAATGATTTTTGGATTAATTTTGTTGAATGCTTTTTTTGCTGCGATCGAAATATCGTTAGTAACTTTAAGTGAAAGTAAAATTAATTTAGAAATTAAAAATGGTTCTAAAAAAGCCTTAAAAATAAAAAAATTAAAAGAAACTCCTACTCATTTTTTATCTGTTATTCAGATAATGATTCATATTTTAACCTTTGTTCAAGGTTATCTTTTGAAAAATGATTTAGGAATTTATTTCACAATCGGTTTAGTGGTTGTTTCTATTGTTTTTGGTGAAATTACTCCAAAAAGGATAGCTTTAAACTTTCCTTTAAAAACAGCATATTTTTTATTAGATCTTTTCAATATTTTTTGTTTCATAACTAAACCTATTGTTTGGTTATTGAACCAGATAAGCAATATTATTTTATATGCTTTAGGAATTGATCCACATAAAAAAAATGATGCTGTGGCTGAAGATGAATTGAGATATTTACTAAATTCTTCTTACCGTAAAGGTATTATCGATAGTAGCGAGAATAATATGATCCAAAATATTTTTGACTTTGATGAAACCAAAGTTTCGGATGTAATGCGTCATAGAAAAGAAATTATCGCTATCAAATCAGATGTTACTCGCGAAGAGTTAACTGATTTAATTTGTTCGGAAAAATACACAAGATTCCCTGTTTATGAGGAAAGTCTTGATAAAATAATCGGTATCGTTCACGTAAAAGATGTTTTTAAAGGCTTGATGGAAGTAGATAAAAACCATCTACAATTCGACATTAAAGATTTCCTTCGTAAAGCTTATTACGTAATGGAATTTAAAAACATTAGTGAATTATTTAAAGAAATGCAATTAAAACAAAACCATATCGCTATTGTAGTTGATGAATATGGCGGAACTGCTGGAATTGTGACTATTGAAGATGTAATTGAAGAAATTCTGGGCGATATAGAAGATGAATACGACAAACAGAACCAAGAAATTATCCAAATTTCTGAACACGAATATATCATCAAAGGAACTACTCACTTATACGATATAGAAGAAGAATTAAAAGCAGATTTGCCTATTGATGACTACGAAACTTTAAGTGGTTTTATGTTAGGGAAATTTAAAAGAATTCCTGAAAATAACGAAAAAATTCAAATTATTTATAATAACTGGAAGTTTGATGGTTTAGCTCATGACGGTTTAGTGATAACTAAAATTAAAGTGTCTAAAATTGAGCCAGTGCAACAAATAGCTCAAAACTCCGAAGAGCAACCAGAATTATAAAAAGTTCCATCTATTTTAAAAGAAGTTTTTTAACTTCTTTTTTTTGTGCGTTGATAACGATAAATTTTTGGATGCGTTAAAAACGATTCAATTAAAAAATGACTATCAAATGAAAAATTACTATTAGAAAGTATTTCCTCACCAATGGAATCCTTATTTTACCAATTAAAGCTCAACAGCTTAGAAAAAGCATTAAAGACTGATTTTAAGAAAGGTTTAGATAATGCTCAAATTCAACCAAAACGTTTAAAAGACGGTTTTAATCGTTTGCAAAAACCGGCGGCTATTTCCTTTTGGAAAACATTCAGACAACAATTTAATGATTTTTTCGTTTATCTTTTATTAATAGCCTCCGCTATCACTTTCATAATGGGTTTTATTTCTCACCAAAAAGAAGAAATTTTGGAAGGTATTTTAATTTTAATTATTGTCCTTATTAACGCTTTTTTGGGTGTTATTTATGAAAATAAAGCCCAAAAATCATTATTAATGGTCAAAAACAAAACCAAACCTTATAGTAAAGTTTTAAGAAATAACCAAAAACAATTAATTCCGCAAGAAGAATTGGTTGTAGGAGATATAGTTTTTTTAGAAACTGGGGATATTGTTCCGGCGGATATCAGGTTAATCCAATCCAACCATTTAAAAATTAATGAATCAGTGTTAACGGGTGAAACTTTATCAGTTGCTAAAAACCATCAAGATAACGATCAACCTTTTAGTTTATTTCACGCTTTTAACATAGTTTTCATGAGTACAGTCGTGGTCTATGGTAACGCCAAAGGAGTAGTTGTAGCGATAGGAATGAAAACTCAGATTGGTAAAATTACTCAATTTACCTTAATAAATAAAACCGCCCAAACTCCTTTAGAAAAAAATATCACTCATCTATCTAAATTATTGAGTGTTATTATCGCTTTTTTAATTATCATCAATTTTTCGTTAAACCTATGGAAACATTATTGTTTTGGCAAAAACATCGATTTAACGGTTCTAAAACATTTTTTATTTTCTTCTATCGCTTTGGCAGTAGCGGTTATTCCGGAAGGTTTATTAGCTATTATCACCATTATTATGGTTTTAGGGATTAAAAAACTAGCAAACCAAAAAGCTATTGTGAAAAATTTAAAAACTTTAGAAATTTTGGGGACTGTGAGTGTTATTTGTACGGATAAAACAGGCACTTTAACTTATAATAAAATGAATATTAAACAATTATATACGTTAAACAACGCCGTTTCGGTTAATAGTGTTGCGCCTCTGTCCCAAGATGTTTTAAAATTAGTTCAATATGGTTGCTTATGCAACAATGCGACTACACAAAAAGACCCAAATAACAAGATCAATAATATTATCTCTGATCCTGTAGATCAATCATTTATTGATTTGGCGCATTTATGGCAAATAGATGTTAATGCGTTAAGAGAAGAAAATATACGTCTGAAAGAATTTCCTTTTGATGATAAATATAAATTAATGATTACTATTTATCAATTAAAAAACCGTAAATATATCATTATTAAGGGGGCTGGAGAAATAATCTGTAATTTATCCAACTATGTAGATTACCAAGGCGAAATACAGGAAAAACAGTTAAATAATGAGCATCTGATAAACAATGAATTAACACAAATGACTCAAAAAGGTTATAAAGTGTTAGGTGTGGCTTATGTTGATCTTTTTCAAGAAGAGTGGTTGCAAGAAGATACCTCTTTAGAGGAATTATTGTCCCAATTGAACGATAAAATAATTTTTTTAGGTTTGGTCGCTATACAAGACCCTATTAGACCAGAAATTTTTGCCGCTATTCAAGACTGTCGCAATGCTTCTATTATTCCTATCATGATCACAGGCGATCATCTATATACTGCCGAAAAGATCGCTAAAGATTTACATATTTTAAAAGATCCGCAAGATTTAGCTATTAACGGAGATATGTTGGAACAAATGAGTGAAAGCGAAATAATGACTAAACTGCCTTATATTAAAGTTTATGCTAGAACTAAACCAGAACAAAAATTAAAAATTGTGCAAGCTTGGCAGAAATTAGGTCATATTGTCGCTATGACAGGTGATGGAGTGAATGATGCTCCTAGTATCAAACAAGCTGATATTGGCATTTCTATGGGCGTAAATGGTACGGAAATCACTAAACAAACAGCTGATATCGTTTTAACAGATGATAATTTCAACACTATTAAAAACGCTATTGAAGAAGGAAGAAATATTTTTTTAAATATTAAAAAAAGTATCCTTTTTCTTTTAAGTTGTAATATGGGTGAAATAACGGTTATTTTATTAAATACTTGTTTGGGTCATTTCTTTTTCACTTATGATTTTATCATTCTTAGTGCTTTGCAAATTCTGTGGATTAATTTAGTTACCGATTCTTTGGTTGCTTTAGGATTAGGGTTGGAACCTAAAGAAAAAGATTTAATGAAACAAAAACCACGCAATATTAAAAATGCCTTACTAACGCCTGCTTTGTTTTATAAAATAGCGTTAGAAGGGTTCTTTTTAGGTTTATTAACTTTCTTAGCCGCTTGGATTGGTTATAAACTGCATCCTCAGGAAGCAGCCAAATACGGTCAAACTTTCGCCTTTTTCGTCTTATCTTTTTCGCAATTAGTGCATGTTTTTAATTTAAGACATTTACGTAAATCGGTTTTTTCACTTCAGACCAACTGGGCTTTAATTAAATTCTTTCTGATTAGTGTTTTTTTACAAATGATTATTCTATTCGTCCCTTTTTTAAAAGAAAACTTTCAATTAGCTGATTTATCATGCCAAGATTTTCTCATTATTTTTATGTTATCCATGAGTCCTTTATTAGTGGTAGAAATAGTGAAAAAAGTTTTAAAAAAGAAAGATCAATAGATAAAACCCAATAGATGATGCAAATCATCTATTTTTTTCTTTATAAAAGGGTATCGGCGATTGGTTCTAACATAATTAAATAACAATTTTGGGCAGATTTAGTTAAATGAAGGTAAAAATGAATCCCTATGGAAAAACTATCTCTAAATTTGTAAAAACCAGGGTTAAATTTAATATATGTTCTAGCGAAATAAATTTTTTTATCGATTAAATCATCGATATTTTTAATAATTAATTTTTTCTCTAAAACATTATATTTGATATTACTCTCTTTATTGACTAAAACAAAATTTTTAACATATTGATCGGCTGTTTCAACGGCAGAAACACCTTTTAAATAGTTTTTCCAAATTTTACTTTTGGGCAATTTATGAGAATTAATCATTTTTTGTGGATCAAAATCTAAGGCAATTGGCTCTATAGGAATATTTTTGTTAACAGGGGTAAAAGATTTTATCATTTGGTGTTGATAAAATAGCAAAATAGGTGTCCAAAATAAAATCCCTACCAATAAATTAATGAAGATGGTTTTTATGTTTAACATTTTTTAACCTTTATTGTGTATTTTTAAATAAATATCATTACGTCAAGGGATAAAAGATCAATAAAAACTGCTTTTTTACTGATTTCTAAAAAAAGTATCCCTAAAAATAATAAACTTTTTTAAAATCACGTCATGAAAAAAATATTATTTTCTTTGGTTTTCCTCATTTTAACCATCTTTAAAACAAATAATATCAAACTTTGAACTCTTATTGTTACTTGTCTTGCAATTTTAAACAATTAATTATTAACCGTCTTTCATTCTCCTTTCAAATGCGCTCCATTAATGGCTTTTTCTTATGAAATTGATGTAAAAAATATTAAAAAAAGATTTAAATTATTGTATAATATTTTTGTATATTTAATATTGGCAGTCGGCATGTTTAAGTGCAAATCAGCCATGATACACATTTTAATAAACATGCAAATATTAAAGATCATGAAGGCAAAAACAATAACATGTATATGCCTGAACATCGTTCTTTATAATCATTTTTATTTGTCAAAAAAGTTAATTAATCCCAAAGATTTGTATTAAAATTTTTTTAGTGTTAATTAACTTTTTTGCTTTTTTACAAGCTTTTTATAACAAAAGATTAATAAAAAAATGATAAAATAAATATTGATACGGTTTATAATTTATATATTAAAAAATAAAGGTATATATTTTTTTTAATATCTTAAGAAAGTAATTATGTAATAATGATATGAAATTAGTTTTTCAATATATTTTTAAATACAAAAAGATAATATTATTAAATATTTTATCGGTTTTTTTGATAGCTTTGGGAGAAATCGGAATACCTTTTGTTATAGGTGAAATGGTTATTGAGCAAGCCTTATCAGACGAAGAATTTACCAAAGTTATTTTAATTTTAATTGTTTTAGTGATTTCTGGTATTTTAGGGAATTTAATCGTTAATTATTGTTCCTCTAAAGTATCTTCTTTAGTTTTTAACAATTTAAGCAGTGATGTCTTCCAAAAAATTCAAACTTTGTCAGTAGAAGATACGCAAAGTTTAGGTGTTTCTAGGTTAATGAATCGTAGTACTTCTGATGTAGATCAAATAGTAAACTTTATCGCTACTTTTTATAGAGCTGCGATTGTGGCGCCGATTATGTTAATTATTAGTTTAACCTTAATTTGTAAAATTTCTGTCCCTCTTTCTACTAGTATTATTTTTGCGGTACCTATTTTTATCATCATTTTAGCTATCGTGATGACTAAAAATTATAAATTATCCAAAAAACAACAAAAACAATTAGAAGATATTAACGCTAATATTCGTGAAAATATCACTGGCGTTAAAATCATTAAAACGTTAAATCGCTCTGAATATGAAGAAGAAAAATTTGCAAAAATGAATTCTAATTATAAGGATGTCATTATCAAATTATTTAATTCTATGTTATCCATTGAGCCTTTTTTCTATTTATTGTTGAATATATCTATTTTAAGTACGGCTTTTTATGGAGCTTTTTTATTGAAAACAAATCGTCAACCTGGTTTGAAATTAGGAGATTTATATAATGTGCTTAACTTGCAATACCACATTTTATTCTCTATTTTAAATTTCTTATTCCTATTTATGATGTTTCCTAAAACAGTGGTTTCTTCTAAAAAAATAGAAACTTTATTAGCGATGGAACCTTCTGTGCAAAATAATCCTCATCAAGTGGAACCATTAGAAAAAATTACTGATTTAGAATTTGATAATGTCAGCTTTAATTTCCCTAATTCTTCGTTTTCTATTTTAGATAATATTAATTTTAAAGCTAAAACTTCAGAATTAATAGCTGTGGTAGGTTCAACAGGGTCTGGTAAAAGTACTTTAATTAATTTAATACCTCGTTTGATGGATCCTACATCAGGTTCTATTAAAATCAATAATATAGATATTAAAAATTATGATGTAGCGACTTTAAGAGATAAAATCGGCTTTGTTTCGCAGAAAAACATTTTATTTAAAGGCACTATCGAAAGTAATTTATCTTTCGGTCAAGAAAACGCTGATGAAGTAGAAATGTTAGAAAAAGCGAAAATGGCTAAATCATACGACTTTATTCAAAGCAAAGAAAAACAGTTAAAAGAATTTGTTAGCGAATTAGGTTCCAATTTTTCTGGTGGACAAAAACAAAGACTTTCCATTACACGAACTTTTTTAAAAACTCCAGATGTTTATATTTTTGATGATTCCTTTTCTGCTTTAGATTATCAAACAGATTTAGCTATTAGACAAAACTTTGTTCATTTTAGAAAAGACTCTATTATTATCATAGTAGCGCAAAGATTAACTTCTGTTTTAAACGCTGATAAAATAATTGTTTTAGATCATGGTAAAGTAGTTGATATAGGTACGCATAAAGAATTAATGCAAAGATGTGAAATTTACAAAAACATTGCAATATCACAAAAAATAAAAGAGGTTTTATTGTGAAACAATTATTCAGTTATTTAAAAAAATTTAAAGCCAAGATCTATATCAGTATTTTTTTAATTTTTTTAGTAGCTCTTACTAGTGCTGCTGTGGTTATTTATGAAGGAAAATATGTCATTGATTATATTAAAACTCATTACAATGATGGAATGGATGAAGTAAAATTTCTAAAAACTTTAGGAATTGCTCTGTTAGGAAATTTATTATTATATGTGATGGCTACTATAGGTCGATTTATTTATAATAAATTACTGATAACTGCTATTCATAGTTCGGTGAAAGATTTACGCGAAGATTTACATAAAAAAATTCATAGATTACCGATCAAATTTTTCGATCAAAACGCGGTCGGAAATGTGATGAGCATTATTACGAATGATGTGGAAATGGTGGCTAATGGTTTACAACAATCCACTATTTCTTTAATTTGTGCTTTTTTTAACATGATTTTAATTATTATTGTGATGTTTTGGGCTAATTTACCATTAGGTATATTAGTGTCTTTAATGATTCCTTCTGCTTTAATCGTTATTTTCATTATGAATAAAAAATCCCGTAATATTTTCATTCAAAGATATGAAAAAACAGGTGAATATGTCGGTTTTTTACAAGAAAAATATACCGGCCATAAAGAAATCGCTTTATTCAATCAACAAGAAAATGTTATTCAAGAATTTGAAGAAATTAACACAGAATTAACACAAAATATTTTTAAATCCAACTTTATATCTGGTTTAGTAATGCCGATTGTGAGTGGTTTTACTTATATTATGGTTTCTTTAGTGGTTATTGTTGGGATCGTGTTAATGCGCGGAGAAACAGAAGTTAATAACCATTTCTTAGGTAAAATGGGTTTTGGAGTTATTCAATTAGGTTTATTTCAAGGCTTTATCCAGTATGTTTGGCGTTTAGGTCATCCTATTAACGATTTAAGTCAAATTTTTGTAGTTTTACAATCCACTAGAGCAGCCGGTAGAAGAATTTTTAGATTTTTAGGTGAACCAGAAGAAAAAGAAAAACCTGAAGCTTTAACTTTAGAAAAAGTAGAAGGATACGTAGATTTTTCTGATGTTTCCTTTAATTATTCAGCGGATAAACCTATTATTAAAAACATGAATTTAAAGGTTGATAAAAATAAAATGGTGGCTGTTGTGGGTCCTACAGGCTCAGGTAAAACAACTTTAATTAATTTATTAGTTAGATTTTATGATGCTACTTCCGGCAGTATTAAAATTGATGGCGTAGATATTCAAGATTTGAAAAAAGAAAATTTACGTGATATTATTGGAATAGTTTTACAAGATTCTTGGTTATTTAATGGTACTATTTTAGAAAACATCAGATATGGTAATTTAAACGCTACTGATGAACAAGTTATGGAAGCAGCTAAACAAGCTAACGTTCATGACTTTATTATGGCTAAAAAAGATGGTTATCAAACAGTAATTAACGAAGAAACAGCTAATTTGTCACAAGGAGAGAAACAACTCCTCACCATAGCACGTACTCTTTTGCGTAATCCAGCTATTTTAATTTTAGATGAAGCTACGTCCACTATTGACACTAGAATTGAAATGATTTTACAAGAGTCTATACAAAAATTATTGTCCGAAAGAACATCTTTTGTTATTGCTCACCGTTTATCTACAATTGTGAATGCTGATATAATAGTAGTTTTAGAAAATGGTGTAATTATCGAACAAGGAACACATCAAGAATTATTAGCAAAACAAGGGTTTTATTATAACCTTTATCAAAGTCAATTTCAAAAATCATAATAATAGTTTTAATTATGGTAAAAGAATAATTCTTTTACTCATATATTTGATATTTATCCATAAAAAAAGACCTTTAAAAGGTCTTTTTTTATTTTTAATACTTATTTCATCTCCTTCTTCTCCAGCTCCGCCACGGTCTATCATTGGAAGGGGCATTGTTTGGAGTTTGATTATCAGTCGATGTTCCTGTCGATTCAGGATTAGGACTACTTTTGGAATGATAATATAAAGTATTTATTTCGGCAGGAATGAATAAATTATCTACTAAATAAATTTTACTCTCTGCCTTAGTGCCTCTTATTTCATGATCTCTATGCAACATGTGTGTAAAACGATATTCTTTAAATTTAATTCTTTTTCCTTTAATTTTATTGTTTTTCATAATAGAGTAAAGGTCTTCATTAAGATCGACAATGTCTTCTGGAAGTAATAAATTTAAAGGCAAAGTGGAAACAATACCTTTAATTCGGTCTGTTGAGTGCGACAATAGAAGTTTGAATTCGCTTGCATCACCTTCAATGATTTGAACTTCTGCTTCTGGATATTTTTCAAAACGTTTTTTCAATACATTAGCAAAATATGTAGATTTTTCAATAACAACTATTTTCACTCTCTTATTAGAATAACGATCTATTAAATGTTGAGTCACATTACCAGAGCCGCCACCTAATTCAAGTATTACATCGCCTGGTCTCAAATCATCTGGATTCTCCACAACATCACTTAGTTTTTTTGCAGCATTAGGAGAAATAGGTGTAATAAAAGCGCCTGTATAAATATATTCGTTTTTTTCTTGCTTAGGACCGAAAACTACTTTTTTGGCATGTTTCCAGTCGTACCAACTGTAAGTAGTGAAATAAATCACTAAGAAAACAAAGAAGAACAAAAGCCTTTTCAAGTATTTGTTAAATCTTTTAGTAGTGGTAAAAATAATAGCAGAAGATAAAAGGGCAAAAACGAAAGCGATTTTAATAAATGAGCAAATTAAGTTTTTTTGATCATCTGGAGAAGCGAATAACACTTTCGCATTATCGTTAGCCAATGCATAAATAATAAAGTAAGCTAATGGATGGATAAAAACAATCCAAATTTTTTTCCAACGTAATTGAGTGTTAATATTTTTTAAATAAAAAATACTAAATAAAATCGGCATGATAACATATTCTAAATAATAAAACAAGTAATAGATATGCTTTTGTTTGATCGGATAAATTTTACTTTTGTCTTCTAAAAAGTGATTCAACACCAAAGCGTTTATCAAAATATTGACCAAAGCGATTAAACTTGCGGTAGAATACCAATTTTTATTTTTTGCCTTTGTAAAAGCGAAAATAACAACCATTAAAACCAATAAATTACTTTGTCTGGAAAAATAAAAAAAATCAACTATTTTAAAATCTTTTTGAGTGCTGATGTTATAACAACTACTTACGATCCCTAAAACAACAGTTACAGCAGATAGTATTAAAACAGAACAATTCAAAAATGATTTTTTTATTTTCGAACCAACAGATTTTTTAAATGTATTTTTATTGCTAGAATAATTCATTTTTTTTCATTTCCTTTAACATAATATTCGTATACTTCTTATATTATACGTTTTTTTTGTTTTTTTGCAAACTTTTCGCTTATTTTATGCCACTTTTCTTATGTTTTTTCTTTTTACAGTTAATCTTTATAATACATAAATACGCTTTAATGGCGTTCTTTCGGCATTTTTGATAATTTTTACCAAATAAACCCGAATAAGAACAATAAATAAGTCAAAACTATAAAATATACAAATATTTATCAAAATAATTCAACCCTTGAGAAAGAAGCGATGTTGAAAAAGAAAAAAGTTTAATTATTGAATTGTTAGAACAATAATTAAACTTTTAGAATGAAACAATGTTTTGGATGAAGAACAAGATATTTTGGGTAAATAATTATTTTAGCAAAAGGCGTTGGATAGGTTAACTTTTTAAAGTATAAATATCTATAGGGATAATGAAATTATCCACTAAATGTATATCTTTTTCTGAAGTAGTGCCATCTATTCGGTGTATTTCTTTCAATAAACATTTAAAACGATATTCTTTAAATTTAATCCCTTTGTTTTTTGTCATAATTTCAGATAAATCTTTATTCAGTTTTGCCATGTTTTCGTCATTAAATAAACTCAAAGGCAAGGTAGAAACTATCCCTTTAATTTTATTTATATCAATGTTTTTATCTTGCAAAAGATCAATTAAGTTAACCGCATCTCCTTGAATTATTTTTACATTTGGATAATCTTTTTCAGGAAAACGTTGTTTCAACAGTTTCACAAAAGCGGGAGAATATTCAATCACTGCCAATTTCAGGTCTTGTCCGTAACGTTCTAAGATATATTGAGTCACATTCCCAGAACCGCCACCTAATTCGATTATATAATCATCTTTGCCTAAATCTTTTTTATCAACAATATCACTTAATTTTTTAGAAGCAAAAGGAGACAAAGGGGCGATAAAAGCTCCAACAGTCTGAGAATCAACCATTTCTTCTTGGGCGTGTTTCCAATCGTAAAAACCATAAGTTGTTAAATAAATAATTAAGAAAATTAAAAAGAACAAAATGCTTTTTAAACATTTATTCATCTTTTTGTTCTGCATGAAAATCATACCCGAACTTAAAAATAAAAAAACAAAAATAATTTTAGCAAACATAAGTGATAAATGTTTTTTATCATCTGGAGAAATAAATATATCTTGGAAATTTTGCTGTTTAACTAAATAGTAAATAACGAAATAAATTAAAGGATGAGTCGCAACAAGCCATATTTCTTTCCATTTTAATTTTTTTTGCTTGTTTTTAGCATAAAACACACTAAAGACAATAGGCATAATAATATATTCTAAATAATAAAATAAGTAATAAACATATCTAGAATTGACCGGATAATATTTATTTTTATCTTCTAAAAAGTAATTGAAAAATAACGCATTAATTAAAAGGTCGATTAAAGCGATAAAACTTAAATAATTATAAAGAGGTTTCTTTTTCATTTTAGTAAAAGAAAAAATAACCACTATTAAAGCTAATAAATTGCTTTGTCTTGAGAAATAAAAAAGATCCATGACAGTAAAACCTGTTTGACTATCTTGCCAAGTATAAAAACTAGTTATAGAACCTAAAATAACAGTCATCCAAGCGATGATTAAAACTAAATAATTACCTAAGGAATTTTTTTTGCCATTAGTTAAAGATTTTTTAAAAGGAGATTCTTTTGGTAATTTTACTTTTTGATTTTTTCTTTTATTCATTTGTCCACTTTCTTATAAAAATAATTTTCATAGTTACTATTATACGGTTTTTTTTTTTTTTTTGCAATCTTTTCGCCGGCTTTATACAACTTTTCTTATGTTTTATTGTAATAAAAGTAAGCTTAGCTAATATAATCGTACTTGAATGACCTTTTATCGGTCTTTTTAGGTTATTGTGCAAAAGAAAGTAAAAATAAATAAATGAACAATAAAAAAATCAAATCAGTGAGGACAAATGTTAAACTACTGCTATCAACCTAAAATAAATCTCCTTTTATAAAATGACTGAGACCGGTTTTTTGAACTCGAATTTTTTCTAAAAAACCCCTTTAAAAACAAAACAAGCTAAACCGTTTATTCCTATGTGGGAAAAACAATTTAGCTTGTTTTTGAATACATCTGTTTAATTTTTGAGGTAATCACTTTTTTATTCTAATTCTAATCAGTTTAAAAGATATTTTTAAATTAAATCATCATTTATTAAGATCTTTTTGGTATGGGTAATTCTAATTTTTTATGATAAATTCGTATTATCGCTTTTCATGAGAGAGGAATGACTAATTAATATTTTTTTGACACCATGGTTTTCATCAAAAGAAATGGTAGCGATATTTTTTTGAATAGAAAGTAACACTCCTTGGCCGAAAGTTTGATGGATTAATTTATCACCTATTCGATAAGAATGTTTATTAGCGAAGTATTTATCAATTTTTTTGTTAAAGTAAGAAATTAACTGCATTTCCTGGATAAAAGAGACTGGTTTTAAGAAGAAGTGTTGCCCTAAAAGGAAACGAGAACCTGAACTGCTAATATATAATAATTCTTTTGCTCTTGTGATAGCTAGATAAGCTAAACTTCTGGCTTCTTTGATTAAAGTTTCAGAAGGAGGAGAAGAATCAGCATTCTTTTTATCTAATAAATTTTCCATAAAGATTTTATCTTCAAAACCAATAGCGAAAACTACTTTAAATTCAAATCCTTTAGTTTTTTTGATTGTAGAAAGAACCACTTTATTTTTATCATTAATCAATTCATCTTCATTAAATAAAGAAATTTTATCTAAGACAATCCTTAGTTTTTCTAAAAAAGTACCTTTATGATTTAAGTCTTCTTGACTAAAAATTTCTTGGAGACGAATGATATTGGCTTTTTTCTCTTGGTTGGCTAATTTTTTATCATAATTATTATAATGAGATAATTTTTCTTCTTGTTCGTTTAACATACGTGAATAACCAATAATATCATCTATTTTCTCAATTATATTCGATAAATTAGTCGTATCATCGTTAAAAATAATATCTTGAATCATTTCTAAAGTCTTTTTAAAATGAACAAATTTTGCCTTATTATTGTGATCTTGTGGGATATAATCAATAGCTTCTAATAAAGACGAAATATGATGTTGATTCGCTATATCTTCTAAAAATTCCACTGTTTTAATGCCTATTTGACGTTTAGGTATATTAATGATCCTTTTTAAAAAGAAATTCTGTTTATTAGAAAGAGCAACACGAATGTATGCGATCATATCTTTAATTTCTTTTTTTTGATAAAAAGAATAACTGTTTTTAATGGAATAAGGGATATTGTCTAAAAGAAAATGATTTTCAATATCTGTCCCTAAATGATTAATACGGTATAAAACACAAATATCATTATAATTATATTTACCTGTTTCAATTAAATCTTTAATTTTTTTAGTAATATATTTAGCTTCTTGTTTAGCAGTTAAAAAATCGTTATAAACTACTTTTTCGCCAGAATCATAAACACTTTGAAGTTCTTTTTGAAAAGGTTGATCTGGTTGAGATTCATAATTATGACCAATTAACATATTAGCTTTGCTTAAAATATTTTGAGTTGATCGATAATTAGCGTTTAAAGTATGGATAGCAGCGTTAAAATCTTTTTCAAACAATAAATGACATATAACATCTTTATCTTTAAAACGATAAATGGTTTGGTTTGGATCTCCCGCTAAAAAAATAACACTCTTTTTGCCGATCATTTGGATTAATTTATATTGAATTAAATCGATATCTTGAAATTCATCTATCAAAAGATAAGTGAATTTTTGCTGATAAAAAGCAGCTACCGAAGGGTTATTTTTTAATAATTGATAAGAATAAATAATTAAATCATCACAATCGACTAAATTATTAGTTTTTAAAAAATGACAATACTCATCATAAATTTGTTTCATTTCTGGGGAAATAAAATTTATTTCGTTATATTCTTTTTTTAACAAAAGATCATCCGTCTCATTAGTCGGGATATTATTAACAATTTCTTTTTTAGTGAGTTGTTTTTTAATTTTTGCAATATAACTTTGAATTTCCACTACTTTATATGAATCTTTATCAATGCCCAATTTTTTCATATTTTCTTTAATAATGGATTGTCCTTCAGTTTCACTAATGATAGTAAAAGAGGAGTCCATTCCGAAATTAAGTTGATCAATATATTTTCTTAAAATTTGGGTACTTAAAGCATTAAAAGTTTTAATAGTCAAATTATAAAATTCAGTATTAACTGTTTTTTTTAGATTTTTTTTCATTTCTTTAGCAGCATTATTAGCAAAAGTAATTGCTAAAATCTTTTCACTCTTAACGTTTTTTTGTTCCAGTAAGTAAGCTATTCTATTAGTAAGTGTTTTGGTTTTGCCGGTGCCTGGGCCTGCTAGAACAAACAAAGAACGATCAGGATAAGTAACTGCTTTTAATTGTTCTGAATTCAGATTTTTTAACCATTTTGGTTGCAACATATTTTTAAAACCTTCTTTTCGCAATTATTTCTTCTTTCTCAAAAATCAATTAATAAAAAATATTTATCTTATTCTTGGGTATATTTTTTTGCTATTTCTGTAAAAAATAAAAAATTTTCATATTTTAAAGAACTATTACCGGCTAAAATACCGTTAATTTCTTTTTGTTGTAAAAAAGCTTCTACATTAGAAACATTAACAGAGCCACCATAAATAATATTAACTTTTTGAGCCGCTTCTTCGTCATACATAGCAGCTATTTTCTTTCTTATTTGACCAATGTTGTAATTAGCATCTTCTGGGGTAGCACTTTTACCAGTGTTAATAGCCCAAATTGGCTCATAAGCTAAAGTAATATCTTTTAAAGACTCTCTGGCTACATTTTGAAAAATAGTTTCTAATTGGTTATTTAAATATGTTTGAGTTTCGTTTTTTTCTTTGACTTCCAAACTTTCTCCTAAACAAACCACAGAACGCATTTGTTGTTCTAAAACAGCTAAAAGTTTTAAATTAACTATTTCATCTGTTTCTTGGGAAAGGATTCTTCTTTCACTATGTCCGATTAAAACATATTTAACTCCTAAAGATTTAATATTTTGGGGAGAAATCTCTCCTGTAAAGGCGCCTTCATTTTGATAAAAAACGTTTTGAGCACCAATTCTTAAATTTTTACCTTCTATTTGTGTTAAAACATCTAATAAAGTAATTTGTGGAAAAATAATTGTTTCTACTTCATTTTTATTAGGTACTTTGTCGTTCACTTGAAAAATATAATTCAAAGATTCATCTTTGTTTTTGTGTAATTTCCAATTGCCTGCTATAATAATTTTTTTCATTTTTTTTCCTCTGTTTTTAAAAAGCTGTTACTTTTAATATTTTGGTCTTTTCTGAAGAATTGTTCAATAAATGGTATTCTTCATTAATAGATAAATAAAAAGTATCGTCTTTTTTTAATAAATAATGTTTTTTGTTTAAAACTAAAACCACTTCACCTTCTAAAACATAACAAAATTCATCATTGATTGTTCTTGTTTGAATTATTGTTTGTCCTTGGGGCTCTATTTCTATTATAATAGGTTTTATTTTATTTTTTTCTAATTTTGGAAATATATTATAAATAGTATGCTTTAAATTATGATTGGGCGCACTAATAAAATCCTCTTTGGTGTTGATTAATGATAAATTTTTCTCTTGTTTGAAAAAATCTGATACTGAAACGTTAAAAATTTCTAACAAAGGAAATAAAGTTTTTAAAGAAGGAGAAATTAAATTATTTTCGATTTGTGAAATATAACCGCTAGTAACATTAATTTTTTCAGATAATTCTTTTTGTGTTAATTTATTTTTTAACCTTAAAGTTCTAATTTGAAATCCAATATCCACTTCATCTTCCTTCTTGTTTATATACCTAATAAGAGATTTAACTCTCGGTATAAATAAATTTGTTGATTAAAATATTTTTTGGTATTATTTTTATTTTTTTTATGGTTTTTATATAATTCTAATTTGTCTTTTTGATATTTTAATCTCCATAAAATTTTTAAGAGTAATAATTTTATTTTACCTCGGAAAAGCTTTTTTTTACTAAAACGAACGGTTTTTTTATCAATTTTATTAATTTGTTTTAAAATAGAGTTCTTTTTTTGTAAAAAGGTTTTTTGACTATTTTCATAAGTTTCCAAAATAATTTTTTCTTTCTTTTCTTGGTTTTGTTTGATGATTTTGTTTTGTATAGGGTATAATTTTATTTTTTTAACCATTAAATCAGATTTTTTTTGAAAAGCGGATAAGATATCTTGAAATAAAAGCTTTTTTTCTTCTTCTATTTGTTTCATTTCTTGGATAAAATTATTCTCTATTTCTTTCCAAGTATCATCTAAATTTTCTTGAATTAAAGTAATTTTTTCTTTCATTTGTACTAACTGTTGATTAATAGCTTGTTGTTCTTTTTCGATGTTTTGTTTGATTCTCTTTTCTTCTTCTTGGACGGAGAAACGGATATTTTTAATTTGAGAGAAATGAATGTCTTTAGCAATATCTAAAAAAACATCAGTTAATAAAGAAATTTTATTATTATAGGTTAATAATAAGGTTTTCTTATGGTATTCTTGTTGAGATAAGGTATGACGATTATCTTTGGTTAATGAGTCATAATCTAGACGAGATTGATCCACGAAGAAGGTTAAATTATGCCAAAAAGACCACCAATAATTCCAAAACTTTTTTTCTTTGAATTTATTTGCTATTTGGGATAAAAAAGTTTTTTTAGCGGACGTTTGATTAATGGTAATAATTTGTTGAAACATTTTATTTTGATAAAAATTCTTTTTTTGTAATATTTTATTTTGTATTTTTCGTAAAGTGTTGATTTGACTTTCTTTTTGTTCGTTATTGATCTTCTTTTTTTGTTGCCAATCGTTTAATTGTTCTTTCCATGATTGATAAAGATTATTAGAAATTTTAATTTTTTTATCAAAAAAAGCGAAAAAATTATGATGAGGATTATCATATTGAAATTGGACATTATGAACTAAATCACGAATAAAAGAAATATTTTTATCATAATATTCTAAAATAACATGGATTAAATCAATTTTTTCTTGTATCAATAACTCTTCAAAAAGATAGATTTCTTTTTGCAAAAGATAATGGGAATCAAAGTGTTTGTCGTGAATTTGATCAATAAAAAATTGTAACAAAGAGCTCACTTCTTCAAATTCTTCTGTATCAAATAAGACTTTCGTTTTATTATTGTTTAAATAATGATTTAATTTATCTTGCATCATGTTGATCAAATCATTTTGTCGGTTATTACCTTCATTAAGATGAATAATAAAAGCAATTAATTTTTTTAAATTATTTTTTTGATTAATAAAACTTTTTTCTATGATATTTTCTATTTTGATTTGTTGAACTTTCATACGAAATAATAAATTTTCTTGTTGTTGTTTATAGTTCATATTTTCAAAATGTATTTTATGTTCTTGATTAACATGTAGATGTTCTAAATCTTCTTTTAAACGTTGTATTTGTTTATGATTTTGAATTATTTTAGCATAATATTCAGATGTAATTTTAATTTTTTCAATTTTTAACTGCATCTTTAATAAATATTTTTTATGTTGCGTTTTATGTTTTAAAAATAAAACTTTTCTTTGAAATTCTAAATTGTTAATTTTTTTTTGTATCTCTTGATTTTTTTGTAAAAATAAATATTCTAATTTGTTTTTAGCGTATTCTTCTTGTCTTTCGATTTTAATCATTTCATAATGTTTTTTAACATCTATTTGTCTTAATTCAATATCTAGCATTTTAATTTGTCGGCGATATTCATGATTAATTAATTCTTTTTCTTGTTTACGAATTAAATGTTGGTTATAAATCTCCATGTCCGTAATTTTAACAAAGATTTTTTTTTCTAAAGCAATAATGTTTAAAGCTTTATTGTAAAGAAATTTTAACCAAAAATATTTTTTACGCCAAATATTTAAATCTTTATAATAACGGATTTCATTTTGCATCATTTCTTTTATTAAAGATAAAAAACATTTTTCTTTTGTTTTAGGTACTGATTCTAGGAAAAAAAACATCATTAATTTTTTTTCTGCAAATAGCATCTGTTTTTTTTCTTCTAAAGTTTGTTTATTGTGCGCAAAAGTGTTTTTTTCTTGATCAAAGATTTTATTATGATCCGCTAATTTATTTTGAAAAAGATCATTTATTTTTTGCATTTTTTCCGCAAAAATATTATTTTTCTTAATCTCTTTTTGGTTAATGTGAACTAAATTCTTTTTATGATTTCTTTCTAGTTTCTCTAAATTAGCGTTTAAACCGTTTTTTAAAGCAATAATTTGTTTATTAATTAATATATTTTTTTCATGAAAAGATTGATAGGTTTCACTGGTTTTGAATTTAGTTTTTTCTGAAATTTCTAAATGTTTTTGTAAAAAATTATTTTGTTCTTTTTCTTGTTCTGTATTTGTTTTTTGTTCCAAAAAAATAATATTGTCTAAATCAGTTTGTGTTTTTTGTTTTAGAGAATCAATATTTTGTTCAAATGAAGCGTTAATTTTTTTTTTAGCAAAATTATTGTTTTTAATTTTTTTACTTAATTCTTTAATGTATTTGCGTTCTTTTTTATCTTTTTGAATAAAATTAGTGTATAAAATACTTTGAAATTTATTTTTAATATAAGATAGGTTATTACGATGATCAATGTTTAAATCTTTTAATTTAAGAAAAATTTGTTGATTTAATGTTTTAGTTTGTTGATCGATTTCTTGTTCAAAAGGCAGACTTTGGGCCTGATAATCATAAGGAAAGGAATTGTGGTTTTGTAAAAGATTATTCAAATAATTTAACACAAATAATAAATTATTTTGAGAAAAATCTTTATTATTTTTTTCAATATCAGTTATAGAAGAAACATTTTTTTGATTAAAAGACATATTCATTTTATCCTCGTTACCCTAATATTAATACTTATTATATATTATAACACACTAAAACATAAGATAATAATATTTAAAATGTTATAATCAAATAGAGAGCAGCTCGAGGTGTAAAAATGTATTATTATATTAAAGGTAAAATTGTGGAAATTAATAAAAATAGCGTTATTGTTGATAATCATGGCATTGGTTATCATATTCATTTTTGTAACCCTTATTTGTTCCATATAGAACAAGAAGTAAAATTATTTCTTTATTATTATATTAAAGATAATATCCGTGATTTGTATGGTTTTACAGAAATGAAATTTCTGGCTTTTTTTAAAAAATTAATTTCTATTCCAGGAATAGGACCTAAAAGCGCTATTGTGATTACCAATACAGAATTTTTTCAAGAAACACAAACCGCTATTGAACAAAATAACATCGCTTATTTGATGAAATTCCCTGGTATTGGTAAAAAAACAGCTCAACAAATTATTTTCCATTTACAAAATAATTTAGTTACTCCGAAAACACAAGCCAACACTTTCGTCCTCAACCCTAAACAAACTGATGTGAAAGACGCTTTGATGAATTTAGGTTTTAACGCTAAACAAGTCGAAAATATCATATATAAAATAGATTCTAACCAAAGTTTAGAATTAATGATAAAAGAGGCTTTAAAACTTTTAATTAATAAATAAAAGGATTAAAAAAAGAACATGAACACTAAAGATATTGTCAACGAAGAAATCAAAATAAATAATAAAGATGAACAATTTTTAAGACCGCAATTGCTAAACCAATACGCAGGACAACCAAATATTAAAAATATTTTAAGCGTCTATATTAAAGCTGCCCAAAAAAGAAAAGAATCGTTAGATCATCTTTTATTTTACGGTCCGCCTGGTTTAGGAAAAACCACTTTAGCTAAAATTATAGCTAACGAATTACAGGTTAATTTTAAAATTACCAGTGGAGCGGTGGTAGAAAAAGCCGGAGATTTAGCCGCTATTTTAAGCAATCTTCAACCCGGAGATGTTTTATTTATTGATGAAATCCATCGCTTGCCGAAAAATATTGAAGAAATTTTATATGCCGCTATGGAAGATTATGTTTTAGACATTATTATTGGTAAAGAAAACGAAAGACGTACAGTGCGTATTGATTTGCCACCTTTCACTTTAGTAGGAGCGACCACTAAATTCGGTCATATTTCTTTCCCTTTAAGAGACCGTTTTGGCTTAATTTTAAAATTAAATTATTATAATGAAAAAGAGTTAAAATTAATTTTAAAAAGAACCGCTTCGGTGTATGGTAACCAAATAGAAGAAAAAGCTTTAGCAGAATTAGTGAAAAGAAGCAGAGGAACGCCTAGAATCGCTAATCGTTTATTCAGAAGAGTAAGGGATTTTGCTGAAATTTATTCTAATAAAGTTCTTACTCATCAAATCACCTTAGAAACCTTAGAAAAACTACAAATTGATTCTAACGGTTTAAACGAAACAGATTATAATTATTTAAACACATTAGTGAATAAATTTAACGGCGGTCCAGTCGGTATTAAAAATATTGCCGCCACTATCGGAGAGGAAATATTTACCATCGAAGAAGTTCATGAACCGTTTTTAATTAAAGAAGGTTATATCAAAAGAACTTCTCAAGGGAGAATTGCCACCGATTTAACCGCCCAATTATTAAAACAAAAAAATATTCATAAAAAATAATTTTATCCATTTATCCATTATGATTTCAAAACAACCTATGAAAGAGAAAAAACTCAATTGCTTGTTATATTTAACAAACAATTGAGTTTTCTTTTTATATACTGTCTTTTGCCAGAAATTAAAAACCTTCAAAAAACGCTTTTGATTTAGGAAATTTATTCGTTTCAAAAATTTCTTTGGGAGTTCCTTTTTCCACTATGACGCCTTTTTCTAAAAAACAAATAGTGTCAGACACTTTTTTAGCAAAATTCATCTCATGAGTAATAATGATTAAAGTAATTTTCTTATTATCAGATAGTTTTTTCAAAATAGTTAAAACTTCATGAGTTGATTCAGGGTCTAAAGCGGAGGTTGGTTCATCCAATAAAAGGATTTGTGGTTTCATACACAAAGCACGAGCAATCGCGACTCTTTGTTTTTGTCCACCAGATAATAAATTAACATCATAATGGGCGAATTTTTCTAAATTCACTTCCGCTAATTTTTCCATCGCTATTTTTTCTGCTTCTTCGCGAGTCTTTTTACCCACTTTCATAGGAGCTAAGCAACAATTTTCTAAAACCGTTTTTTCTTCAAATAAAGCGAAATTTTGAAAAACCATCCCTACTTTCGCTCTTAATTCGGCTAAATTAACATTTTCAGCTAAAATATTTTGTTTATCAATAGTAATAGTGCCGGAATCAGGAGTTTCTAATAAATTTAAACATTTCAAAAAAGTCGTTTTACCAGAACCTGAATGACCGATAATAGTAACAATTTCTTTATCTTTGATATTTAAATTCATATCTTTTAAGATATAGTTATTATTGAATTTTTTTTGTAAATTTTTAATTTGTACTAGATATTCCATGATTTACCTCTTTCTTTTTTTCTAATTGTTTCATTATAAAATTAGCACTTAGAATGATCACTAAGTAAATGACACTTGCCGTGAAGAAAGGTAAAACTGGATCCATATCTATTGACATTTTTTGTTTCGCAATATACATTATATCCACAACACCCACAATTTGCAAGAAAGCAGTTTCTTTCACATTGGTGATGAATTGTTTCGCAATATCGGGACGAGATCTTCTGATTGCTTGTCCAAAAACAACATATCTAAATGTTTGTCGTTTATTCATTCCTAACGCGTAAGCGGCTTGGATTTGTTCTTGGTTTAAAAATTTAATCTTATTCATAATAGCAATTGCCATATTAATACCAGCATTAACCGCAATAACGATTAAACCTGCATATAATGGAGTTATTTTAAAGAAATAATCTTTATATTTGTCACTACCGGCGACATAGTAAACCATTAAAACTTGAGCCGCTATTGGAACACCGTTGAAAACAGCAAACATTCCGTCTAATGTTTTAGAAACACCATTTTTAACGTAATAACTCCAATTTTTCTTTTTATTTTCTTTATTGTTTTCTTGGATTAGAGCTTTGATTTGAACTAGAACTACAGCTAAGAAGAAACCGATAATCAAACCATCAACTGCTAACACTAAAGAAGCCATCGTTCCTCTTATGTAAAATTTTAAACCAGAGAAGAATTTACCTATAAACGATTGTTCTTTTGGTTTGCTGGCTTTGGCATCATCTAAAGCCTTATTAATCAAGTTTTCGTGGTAATTTTCTATTTCTCTAATAGCTTGTTTGATTGTTCCTTTTTTATTTTCTTCAGTTGTAGTAGATAGTTTTTTTCTTAATTCTTTAATGCTGTAATCTTGACCATCGATTTTACGATGTACTAGATCTTTAATAGCTTGGTCAATTTTTCCTTTTAATTCTGTATTGTCTTTTTTCATAAAAATAGAGAATGGAGGTACTTCTACTTGTTGTTGTAAAGACGGATCGTTGGGAACTATTCTAATAGCTTTAGTTTTTTCAGGGAATTGAGATTGCAAATAACTAATTGCTTCATATTCCACTACATAAGCATCTTTATTACGGTTCAAAACTTCTTGAGCTAAAGTGAAACTGTCCTGCGGTCCATCAGAAGATTCCATTGGATGTGCTTGATAATGAGGTTCATTGTTAAAACGTTGTTGAGATAAATGATCTTTTATTGAGGGTAATATGTGCGATTGATAAACCGTACCGCCCATAGTATGTATTTTAATAGGTTTTGTGTAAAATTTATTATTAGCATCAACTGCTAATCGATCTAAATTATCTAAAGTACTTTTATTTGGTATGTCTGAGAATCTTGGATCGTCGCTGCGCACTAACATTCCCATATCAGGGTACAAATAAGGGATACTAGGTGTGGCTATTTCTTGTCTTTCTGGAGTTAAACCCATTGCTGTAATAGCGACATCAAACGTTCCATTGTTAATTGAAGGGATCAACGCACTAAAATCAACTGCATGCAATTGAACTTCGTCATAACCCATTTTTTTCGCTATTTCTTCTATAATATATATATCGTGACCACTAGCATTCTGTTTGTTATTAAAAGTTAATTTACCATTTGGCGAGCCTTCTATACTTATAAAAGCGATCGGCGCGTATTGTGGAAAAATACCTGCTTTTAAAACTTTTTTGTTGCTAACATCATCATTTGATTTTTTAATTAAAGTAAAATAATTTCATAAAACAACTAATACTGCTAAAACTGTATAAAACATTATTTTAATATAATTTTTTCTAAAGCCTATCTTGCCATCTTTACTAAATCGTGAAATCAAACTGTTGATCCTTCTTTCTTTCTTTTTTTATATTATCAAAAACATTGAGCGAGAAATGGTAGTAAATTATCTTTTTTGATAATATTAATATTTATTATAACAAAAATAAACCAAAAAACAATCTTTTTTATTTTTATTTTGTTAAAAAAGCATTAATTTAAGGAAAAAGTCCGTTTTTATAGTAAAAAAAAGAAATTTGGGCCAAATAATTAAGAGTTATTTGGTTCCGAAATTTCTTTTTGATGATTAACTAAAGATTGTTGATACACTTGGATAATTTTTTGAGCAAACATTTCTTGACTATAAATGGCGACTGACTCTTTAGCTTTAAGAGCTAATTTTTGCCCTTCTTGAGGGTCTTGAGATAAAAGAGTTAACTTCTGTATTAATTCTTCTTTAGTACGGTAAAATAAACCATTTTCGCCCTCTTTAATAACGCCTTCCAACACAGGATCATAACGCACTAATAAAGGTAAAGAAGCAGCCAGAGCTTCAATATAAGTTAACCCTTGTGTTTCAAATAAAGAAGCATTAAGGAAAACATCGCCTAATTGATAATATAGACCCAACTCTTGATAAGCTACAAAACCTAAAAAAATTATTTTATCGGTTAAACCGAGCTTTTTCACTTGTTTTACTAAATTAATTTTATCTGGACCATCACCAATAATAACGAACTTACTTGGAGGATGATCAAGATGGAAAGCAGCAAACCCTTCGATTAAATAATTAATCTCTTTTTCTTCAGATAATCTACCTACATAAAGGCAAATAAAATCATCTTTTAAACCTAGTTTTTCTTTTAATCTGCTAACATCTTCAGAAGAGATGTTTTCTTGATAAAAAGGCTTTAAATTAAAACCAGTAGGAATTACGTGATAATTACTTTCGATAGGATAACGCTCTTGTAAAAAATGCAGCACTTTAGGCGTCGGAACGATAACCGCCTTTACGGTAGAAATATATTTCGTCAATAATTTATCAAAATATTTGATAATAGTTTTTTTCCACATTTTTAACCAAAAGTTTTGGTTGAGTTCAATGAATTCAATATACATCGTGTGAAAAGTATAAACCACAGGTAAATTAAGTTCTTTCGCCGTATAAAGACCTAAAGAACCGATACCAAATTCAGTGTGTAGATGAATAATATCCAAATGGAGATCTTTTAATACAGGCAGATATTTCTTATAACTAACTACCCAACGAAAGCCTTTTAAAGCTTTCAGAGGAACTGGCAAACCTTTGATCCTGATAATATGAGGATCTTTTTCTTCTTTGATTTGTGGCGAATTAGGGGTGATAATATAGACTTCATGCCCTAAAGCTTCTAAACCTAATTTTAAAGATTTAACAGAAACCACAACACCACTAATTAATGGTTCATATGAATCTGTAAAAAGACCTATTTTCATTTTCATGCCCTACTTATGCGCCTTATTTACTAACATAAAAGATATTATCACCTTTTTATTCATCAAAAGGAGGATTCTGTTTTTGTAAAGCAGAAGCTAAACTTTCTACTTTTTTAAACGAAGGATGTTTAATGTCTAATTTTTTTATTCCGTAAGGAGGTAAAAAAGAAATAGTGATTAAAGGGATTTTGATTTCTATCACTGTTCCACGACCAAAGGCATTATGTTCTACTTTATCACCTATTTGGTATAAAGAAGCCTGATGAGGGTTATGGGGTCTAATTTTCATAGTTTTATTAAAATAAGCCTCATTCGGATTAGTTAAAGGAAAATTCATTTCTTTCACAAAAGAAGAGATTTCTAATTTCACAAATTGCCCGTATTTCATTCTTTGCGCAACACTAGTCAGATATAAACGTTCTTTCGCTCTTGTAATAGCGACATAAGCCAGACGCCTTTCTTCTTCTAAATCAAAAGTATCGTCAGGATCTTTACTATTGTTTAAAGGGAAGATATTCTCTTCAAAACCAATAATGAAAACTACTTTAAATTCCATCCCTTTGACTTTGTGGACCGTAGCTAATTTAACTTGATCATTACCATCCCTTTTATCTTGACTATATAAAGATATTTGGTCCAATAATTGGTTTAATTTTTCTAACACAGTTCCTTCAAATTCTGTGTTCGCTTCAGCAAAAACATTTTTCAATTCTTGGATATAATCTAGAGCGTTTTGAGTTTCTAAAGAATCTGGTTTTTCTCTTAAAGCATCAGAATAACCCACTGTTTTATCAACATAATCCACTATTTCTTCTAATTTATTAAAAGAAGGGGATTGTAGTTTATCTTTCATTTTTTGGATTAAAGTTTGAAAAGCAACAATATGTTTGATGATTTTGGAATCAGGAGGATAATGGTTTAAAGCTTCAAAAAAAGAAAGGTTTTGTTTTTGACTGATTTCTTCGATTTTTTGAAAAGTCACTTTACCTATTTTCCTACTGGGAACATTAATGATTCTTTGGAGATAAAAATTTTGATCAGTATCCATTAAGACTTTTAAATAAGCGATTAAATCTTTAATTTCTTTTCTTTGGTAAAAAGAGATATTGCCTAATATCTTATAAGGAATCCCTTTTTTCATTAAATTATTTTCAAAGAGTCTTTCTAAAGTATTATAACGATATAAAATAGCGATATCTCCATAACGATATTGGTTTTTAGCCACTAATCGATCAATTTCTTTAATGACAAAATCAGCTTCCAAATTAGCGTTAAAAAATTGGTTAAAAAAGACTTCTGAACCATCACCTAAAGAACTTTTTAATTCTTTACCAAAACCATTATGATTTTTTTTAATCAATAAATTCGCTTTTTTTAAAATATTATTAGTGGAACGATAATTCTGTTCTAAAATAATTTTTTTAGCTTGAAAATCTTGCACAAAAAGATCGTTATTTTCTTTACTAGCACCTCGAAAAGAATAAATATTTTGATCCGGATCTCCTACAGCGAATAAATTACGATGTTTTTCGGCTAAAAGTTTTAAAATTTGGTATTGATGGAAATCCGTATCTTGGAATTCATCAACTAAAACATGCAGAAACTTATTTTGGTAAAAAGTTCTAATTTCGGGATAATTTAAGAATAATTCATAAGTATAGATGATTAAATCATCAAAATCGATTAAATTATTATTTTTTAAATAAGTTTGATAAGCGTTATATATTTTTTCAATATGATGATCCATCGGCGGAGCATCTTTTCTATGAGGATTTTTCGTTTTAATTAAATAAATTTGTTTTTTCAAAAACGAAGGCAAGTATTTTTCGGAATCTAAATTAAGCGCTTTAACGACATCTTTAATAATTTTTTTCGAATCGTTATCATCTAAAATATTAAAACGCGAATCATAACCGTATGACAAACGATTGATAAAACGCTTTAAAACTTGAAAACCAAAAGCATGAAAAGTATAAATATTAAGAGCCGCATTAGGAATTTGGATAATGCTTTGTACCCTATTTTTCATTTCTTTAGCTGCATTATTAGTAAAAGTAATAGCTAAAAATTGATCATAAGGCACGTTTAATTGTTGAATTAAATAAGCTATTCTACTAGTTAAAGTTTTAGTTTTGCCTGTTCCCGCCCCGGCGATAACATAAAGAGCACCTTCCGTATAAATAACAGCTTGTTTTTGTTGGGGATTTAATGTTTCTAACCATGATTTTTCTAACAAAATGAGTACCTTCTTGTCTTTGTGAAAATGATTTTTTTATTTTAAAAAGAGTAATATTGCAAAAAAGATGATGGACAATAAATACTTGTAACGTAATAATATTATAACAAAATAAGCTGCCTTTTGATAAAGGATAAGTGATTTATCTGGATGATTGTATAGTTATTGATAGTCAATAGATATATCTGATAAAGGATAATTTCTATATTGTTGGTATAGAAAAAAGACCCTTTTTACGGAGTTGTAAAAGAATTTCATTTTATTGATGTTTTATTACGTCCTTATTTCTATCGGATTGTTAATTAGTAGTTTTGATTTTGATTCCTTTTGGAGAGGTTTTTTTAATTAATTGTTGTGCCTGTTTGGATTATTATTCGGCTTTAGAGCGTCAAAAGCTTCATCAAGATCTTGTTTGTCAATCTGTTCTTTTGGTTTAGAAAAAGCTATATAACCGGCTTTTTGTATGTAATTCCCCATACTTCTGAAAGATCTTAATTCGTCGTGTTGATGGATTTTAGTTGCCATTTCGTTTTGTAAATAGGTTTTGGCTTCGTCAGTTATTTTCATTTTGTTAGCTAAGCGGGCAAGAGCAGCTTGAACAGCAACTAATTCAGGCAAGAAAACTTCAATTTTATAAGTAAAACGGTCGATGATTGCAGGTTCTATTTGGTTAATATGGTTGGTAGTACCAATTAAGAAAATAGGTTTATCAGGATTATTCTTCATGGAAGTCATTTCAGATTTGAATTGATTGACAACATCGGTACGACTTCCATTATGAGAATCGTAAGAACTTAAATCACGAAAAGCCCCTTCTGCTTCATCTATACAAACAATTACTCCGTTGTTTTTTTCAGCTAAATCACGGGCTTTGGCGAAAAGGTTTTTAACTAATTTAGGGGCTTCGCCAACATATTTTTTAGAAAATTCAGAACCAATAATTTCAATATACGGTAATTTTGATTCTTTGGCTAAAGTACGAGCTAAAGTTGTTTTACCAGTCCCTGGAACGCCGTAAAATAGTGCTCCTGTGGGTGGTTTTAAACCGAATTGTTTAGCTTCAGCGGGGTTTTTGATGTATAAAATGAATTCTTTTAAAGCTTCTTTTTCTTTTTGCAAACCGTCTAATTTGTCGATAGATAAGAAACCGGATAATTTGTCAACTGGCGTGATTTCAAAATGTTTGTTGACTTGTTGTTTTTCATCTTCAGGCGAAGGAGCATAAAGTGTTTTTTGAAATTCAAATTGTTCTCTTTGTAAATCGATATTTTCTTTGTGTTGTTTTTGCATTTGTTCATTTTGTGCTTTTTGTTGTTGTTTCATTTTTGCATTTCGTTTTTCTTTTAATTCTATCGAAGCTCTTTTTTCGTTTTTATAAAAACTTACTGAAATAAAAAAAATAGCAATAGAAATAATAATTGATACAATAGTTAAAATTAAATCAGTTTTTGATTTTTTGGTAATAATAACTCTTTCATTGTCGTTAAACATTACTCCAAGCCTCTCTTTTTTTTAATTTAAAACAAGTTGATTCTTTTCTCAAACAATATCAATCTTGAAGCTCTATTTATTCAAAAATTAAACTAAACCATGTTGAACGAAAAAAGCATATAATTGATTATCTTCAATAGTGGGAGCTATTAAATGAGCTATTTTTTTTAAATAAGGATATTTAGTGTTATTCATAACAATAGAAAGATGAGCAGCTTGAAACATTTCAATATCATTGCACCCATCTCCTATTCCGATTAATTGATAATCGGGGTATTTTTGTTGAATTGGTTGAATGCCATAAGCTTTATTAACTTGTTTAGCACTCAAACTAACAACTCCATTTTTCCAAAAATAAGCATGTAATTGAGGGAAATCTTTTAAAAATTCAACAATCACTTCATGATTGGCATGCGATAAATTCATTTTATATATGGGTTTATCTAAATTTAGCAAATTAAACGCTTTACTAGTTTTTTTAGCAATTATGTCTTGCATAAATTGTTGAGAATCAGGATCTTTTTGTTCTAAAATGCCTTTCTTTTGAGCTTCAACATTGACAACTAAAATTTGTTTTTCGAGAGCTTTTTGGTTCAACTCTATCACATCTTTTGAAGAAATGGGAGTATCTTGAATAATTTTATCACCTTCATAAGTGATAGCGCCGTTTAACACAACAAAATACTTAAATAAAGGTGTTAATTCTTTTAAAACTCTAGTTCCGCGATAACTTCTTCCGGTAGCGATACCTAAAATATTATTAGGGTTTTGAGATAAACGAATTAAGAGTTTTTTAGTTTGCGAAAGAATTTCTTTTTGTTCATTGTAATATAAAGTATGATCAATATCGAAAAAAAATAGTCTTTTTGGATTCATATTCATGAGATAATAACCTTTTCTAAAATATATTAAAATAAATAATTTTATTTATAAACATTAATAATAATTATATCAAAAAGCTTGTTTTTTTATACTTATTTTGTTTTAGTAATGTTTCTTTTGTTTAATGGATATTTTTTATTGGAATGATTATGCATGAGTTAATGTCATTTTTAAACAAATAATAAAGTTCGCTTGGAGACCTTTGAATAAGTGATGTCTTTTTTAAATATTTAATTGAAAGCAATTGAAAAAAGGCAAAATTTTAATATTTTTATACAATTATCAACCGCTTTTGCACTTTTTCTATCTTTTTGAAAGGTTTTTTGTTATAAAAAGCATATAATGCTTAATTTTTCTTCTAATTTAACGTTTTTTCATGAAAAAAGGTTAAATTGTATCCTTTTTTTAATATAAAAATACAATAATGAGGTTAATTTGATCAAAAAGAATACATTTTTAAAGATAAAGAAGGTTTTTTGTTTCAAGATTGGTCTTTTTTAGAGATGAAAAAATAACTTTTTTAATTAAAAGAGAGTTTTTATGTTTATTTTTTTAATAAATCTTTAATAAACCCTTATTAAACCTTTATTAAATCCTTATTGAAGTTTTATATATCCTTTGATGTACCCTTATTAAACCTTTAATGATTTGTCTTATCAATGCTAAATCTTTGATAAAAAAGTTAAAAGTTGGATAAAAATTAAGTAAAAGAGAGTTGATAAGAAAAAATAATTAGTTATTTATTGATTTTTTTAAGTTCTTTAAAAAATAAAAAGGTTTTTTATACTATATCAAGTTAATATTATTTATAAATTAAAACTTTTTAATTAAAAAAATAATTTTTGCTTAATCAAAATGCAATATTTCTATTAAATTAAATAAAAAAACAAGTAAAAAAGCGCATCTACTTGTTTTTTTTTTTTTTTGTGTATAATCATTCTTAATAATTTATTTTTTTAAATTATTAATTGAAAATGATTGAGAAAGGGGTTTTGATTTTGAATTATAAAGAATTTATTAAGAAAAATAAGAAACTAATTATCGGTATATTAGCTTTTGTTTTGTTAAATGTAACTATCCTTCTCGCTTGGAAAATAACGCATTCCAAGGATGAAGAAATAAGTCCGTCTGCAGAAATGAACAATTCAACAGAAACAAATAATAACCAACCATCGACGGAAACAGAACAATCTAACACCATCCAAAAACAAGAAGCTGATGGAACAATTATTATATACGATAGAAATACTGAAAAAATAATTAAAAAAATTTTTACTAATGGTACGATTCAAGAATTCGAAAATGAGGTATTAATTAAAGAACAATTCGCTATAAGAAATGGTGAAATATGCGAATACAATCCTCAAACAAAATTATTAACTAAAGTAACCACTTTAAAATCAGACGGTAGCAAAAAACCTTTAATTGTTTCAGATTTTGATTCAAAAACAGGAAATAAATTAAAACAAACAAATTATCGTCTAGAGAACGATAACATTGAATATATTATTGATTTTAATCCAGGCAAAGCAGATCGAAAAAAGAAAATTACACATTTCAAAGTGAATGGTGCACAACCTTCAATTGTGTTAGAATATGATGAAACAACAGGGAATAAATTAAAACAAACAGAATACCGAAAAGATAATGAAAAAATTGAAATTATTACAGATTATGATCCATCAAAAGAAGATAAAAAAAGAAAAATTACAAGTTTTAAGGCGGATGGTATAAGTCCTTCAGTGGTTCTAGAATACGATGAGCAGCATGGTTATTTAACTTCGCAAACTAAATATAGAGATAATTCGCCAAAGATAGAACATACGACGCTTTACGATCCTGCAAATCAAGATAAAAAAACACAATTTACTCAATTCAAAATAGACGGTTTAACTCCTTCAATTCATAAAACATATTATTCTAATTCAGGATATATACAACAAGAAACGCAATTTCACGAAAACATAGATAAAAAGAAAAAAGTTATTGATTATAATCCTGCGACAAAAGGTCAAAAAACAAAAGAAACCTTATTGAAGGAGGATGGAATAAAACATTCAATCGTTTTAGAATTTGATCCAACAACAGGCAATAAATTGCGACAAACTAAATATAGAGATAATAGTGATAAAATTGAACAAATTATAAATTATAACCCTGCGACAAACAACTTCATGACACAAGTGATCGATTATAAACAAGAAGAGAACGACAAACCTTTGGTTATGACAGATTATCATGAAAAAACCCAAAATAAATTGCGACAAACTAAATATAGAGATACAACGGATACAATAGAAGCTGTTATTGATTATAATCCTGAAAAAAAAGATCAAAAAACAAAAGAAACCATATTTAAAGGCGATGGAATAAACCATTCAATTGTTTTAGAGTTTGATCCAATAACAGGCAATAAAAAACAAGAAACACATTATCAAACGTCAAATAATTGTGTTAATTTTGTTATCGATTATAATCCTGCAATTCAAGATAAAAAAACAAAAATCACAAATTTCAAAGCGGATGGTAAAACTCCTTTAACTGTTTTAACATTCGATGAAAACACAGGCAATAAATTGGAACAAAAAACATATCAAAATGAAAATAATATAATTAGAAATATTATTAATTTTAATCCAGAAACAGAAAATAAAAAAATAAATTACACTGAATTTAAAGCAAACGGAACAAATATTTCAGCTTTTTTAACTTTTGACCCAAACACAGGAAATCGACTACAACAAAAGAAATATAACACAAATAACGATAAAATTGCACAAATTATAGATTATAACCCTTCACAAGACCAATTACTAAACAAAATAACTGATTTTAAAGCAGACGGAGAAACGCCTTCAAAAGTTACCGAATTTAATGATAAGGGTAAAAAAGAAAAATATATACAATACAAAGATGACGAAAATATAATTGAATTAACTAAAGAATATGACCCGACAACAGATAAATTAATCAAAGAAATTGAATTTAAAGGCGATGGAATAAATCCTTTAATTATGTCAATATATGATAAAGATACGAGCAATATTATAGAATATCGAGAGTATCAAGATGAAGCGAACTTAATTGAATGTCTTTATACATACAACCCAAATATCCAAGAAAGAAAAAAACAAGAAAAACATTTCAAATCAGACGGAACATCACTTTCAATCGTTGTAGATTTTGATGCTGATACAGGAAATAAAAAGAAAATAACTAGATATAAACAAAATGAAAACAAAATTGCATCTGTTGAAGAATATGATCCAACAACACAAGCTAAAATTACAACAATTACATATCAAGACGATGGTATAACGATTAAAGAAACAAAACGACATTAAATCATAATGTAATATACAATCTAACATTTCACAAAAGAAAGGTACCAATTTATATAATAAAAAATAAGGAAAATGACTAAAATAAAAGAATTTATTCATAAAAATAAGAAAATAATTATCGTCATATTAGCTTTTGTTTTGTTAAATGTAACTATCCTTCTCGCTTGGAAAATAACACGTTCCAAGGATGAAGAAATAAGTCCTTCTGCACCAATGAACAATTCAACAGAAAACAATCAGCAAGACATTAATAATCAACCCTCAAATACAAATCCCAACACTGTTCAAAGACAATTTTCAGATGGAACGGTTATTGTATATGATAAAGTAACAGAAAATATAATTAAAAAAATATTTCCTGATGGAACAATTCAAGAATATGATTCCAACCAATTAATCAAAGTTCAATTCACAAACGAAAGTGGTCAAATTTGTGAATACGATACAAACACCAAAAACGCAATCAAAAGAACAACTTTAAAAAATGATGGAAGCGGAAACCCTTTAATTATTGTTGAATATGAACCAAAACAAGGGAAAAAAATAAAACAAACAGATTATCAAAATGATAGTGATAAAAAGAAAACTATTGCTGAATATGATCCTGAAAATTATGAAAGAGAAATAATAATAAAAACCACCAGTTTGAAACCAGATGGAGAAAATCCTTTAGTTATTTTAGAGTATGATAAAGGAACAGGATTTAAAAGTCAACAAACAACATATCAAAATGAAAATGAGTCAATTAAAGAAATTATTGCTTACAATCCACAACAAGACGGTAAAAAAATAAATGTCACTTTATTTAAACCTGATGGTAAAAACCCTTTAACAGTTTTAGAATACGATCAAAACACAGACCATGTTGTTCGACGTACAGATTATCATGATAATAGTAATAACAAGAAAACTCTTACTGAATATTATCCTGGAATTATCCTGGAACAGAAAATAAAAAACGAGTTACAACTTTTAAAGAAAATGATGATAACAAAACTTTAAAAGTTTACGACTACGATGAAAATACAGGCAATAAAATAAGAGAGACAACATATCAAGATAATGAAGATAAAATTGCAACTGTTATAGAATATGATCCTAAAGTAAAAGACAAAATTACTCAATCGACAAGATACAAACCTGATGGTAAAAACCCTTTAATATGTTTAGAACACGATAAAAACACAAATAATGTTGTTCGACGCACAGAATATCAAGATACAAATGTTCAAATAGATAAAATTATTGTTTACGATACGAACCAAAAAATACAAACCATTACACAATATCGCGATAATAGTAATCAAAAGAAAACTGTTACTGAAAATTATCCTGGAACAGAAAATAAAAAACAAGTTACAACTTTTAAAAAGAATGACGATACCAAACCTTTAATAATTTCAGAATTCCATCAAACAACAGGAAATAAAATCAGAAGAACAGAATATCAAGATCATGAAGATAAAATTGAAACTGTTATAGAATATGATCCTGATGTAAAAGACGAAAAAATTACTAAAAGGACGAAATATAAACCAGATGGTATCAATCCTTTAATAGTTTATGACTATGATGAAAATACAAAAAATATCAAAAAAGAAACAAAATATCAACAAGATAACATTAGAAAAGAACAAATCATTGAATATGATCCACAAAAAGCAAATAGAAAAACAAAAATAACAACTTTCAAAAATGATGGAGTTAATTTTTTAACTGTGGAAGAATACAATTCACAAACCAAACATAAAACTAAACAGACAGATTATCGAACAGATATGAATAAAATACAATCTATTCATTTGTATACATCTAACAAGAAAATCCAAACAACTACTTTTAAAAAGAATGACGATACCAAACCTTTAATAATTTCAGAATTCCATCAAACAACAGGAAATAAAGTCAGAAAAACAGAATATCAAGATAATGAAGATAAAATTGAAACTGTTATAGAATATGATCCTAAAGTAAAAGACAAAATTACTAAAGCGACACAATACAAAAAAGATGGCATCAATCCTTCTTTAGTTTACGATTTTGATGAAAATACAGGAAATTTAACTAAAACAACTGAATATTGGAACGATACAAATAATAATGTTAAAACTATTACAACTTATAATCCTGCAACAGGAGCTATCATAGAAACTACTAATTATGACCAAAATGGCATATTAATAACCAATAACAATTAAACATTAACAATTAGAAAGGAATTTAAAATAATGAACCATTTACGTTTAAAAAAATTTTATCGTCGTCATTTAAAAAAAATATGGTTTTGTTTTATTTTATCTTGGTTATTTTTCTTAAATTCTTACTTTAATATAGGGAAATGGAATTTAGATAAAGAGAAAGAAATTCCTCTATCAGAAGCGAGAACAAAAATTTATGATAAAAATGTTTTTAAAATTAAATACAATAAAGTAGACAGTATTAACCCTCAAGGAGAACCTTTTTATAAAACTTATACTTATTATAAATTAGCGGCTTATGATAAAAACGATCAATTATTATTTAACGTTAATTTAGATAACATCAGTGTTTTTATCAATAATTTTCCTAAAGATAAAAAAACTTATGTTTATGATGTTAATTTATTAAGTTGGTTTATCGGTTTATTTAATTATTTGTTAAGTAAAATTCATATCTTTTCTTCTTCCATTTGGATTTTTTATATTTTATCTGTTGTACGTTCGTCTAAAGGTAAACTTGATAAAGATCCTAAAGTTTCCTCTTCGCAAAAATCTTTATTTACCTTTAAAGATGTCGCTGGTAATGAAGAAGAACAAGAAGAAATGAAAGAATTGATTGACTTTTTAAAAAGACCAAAGAAATACAAAGATATGGGAGCTTCTATTCCTAAAGGCGTCTTATTATCAGGACCACCAGGAACCGGTAAAACCTTATTAGCGAAAGCGGTTGCCGGTGAAGCGGGAGTGCCTTTTTATTCAGTCACAGGAGCCGATTTTAAAAATCAATATTTTGGCGTTGGAGCCGCGAGAATGAGAAAATTATTTCAAGAAATTAGAGAAAACGCGCCTTGTGTTTTATTTATTGATGAAATAGATACTATTGGTAAAAAAAGAGGTTCTATCGCTAATGATGATGGGAGCACTATTAACCAATTATTAACCGAAATGGATGGTTTTACCGAAAGTTATGGTATTATTGTTATGGCGGCGACCAATAGATTAGATATGCTAGATTCCGCTTTATTAAGACCGGGACGATTTGATCGTCAATTTACAGTTGGTTTACCAGATGTTAAAGCGAGAGAAGCTATTTTAAAAGTTCACGCTCGTAATAAAAAATTATCCACAGATATTAATTTTCACCAATTAGCCAAACAAACCTCTGGTATGAGTGGAGCGGAATTAGCGTCTGTTTTAAATGAAGCTTCTATTCTAACCGTGAGAAACCAAAAAGAATGGACCACAATGGATGAACTACAAGAAGCCATTGATAGGGTTTGGATGGGGCCGGCGAAGAAATCCCGTAAATACAGCGAAGAAGAAAAAAGAGAAACCGCTTATCATGAGGCTGGTCACGCTGTTATCGCTTTAAAAGTGAAAGACGCTCCTAAAATACAAAAAATCACCATTGTTCCTAGAGGACATGCGGGTGGTTATGTTTTATTCATGGAAGAAAAAGAATTATTTTTCCAATCTAAAAAACGCCTTCAAGCCGACATTATTTGTTCTTTAGCCGGCAGAGCAGCCGAAGAAATGATGTTTGGTGATGAAAATATTAGTAACGGTTGTTATTCAGATTTCAAATCAGCTACTAATAAAGCTCGTTTAATGGTAACTAAATATGGTATGAGTCCTTTAGGTCAAGTTCAAGATTCTGAATTTTCAGATAAAAAAGCAGTCGATATAGAAATTAAAAAAATAATTGATACTTCTTATAAAAAAGCTCAAGAAATTCTACAAGAAAATAAAGCTTTATTAGATAAAATAGCGGATATTTTATTAAAACAAGAAACCATTAACAAAGAAGAATTAGATCAATTAGTTCAAGAAGAAAAATAAATATTTTTATGTTAAAAGAAAACAAAAAGAGGGATTTTAATAATCCCTCTTTTTTTTGGTGTTTAATATGGTTCTAATAGTGCTAAGAAAAAACTCCCTTTAAAAGAGAGTTTTTTTGGATTTAAATTTTTTCGATTTTATGATAAATATCATTTTTTTGTTTGCGTTTTTGAATGATTTTTTATTATTGAAAAATCTACTCAATAATAATATAAATATTAACTTAAAATTATTCTAATTTTTTTTCTTTTTATTCAATTGTTCCATTTTTGCTTGGGAATTTTCAATTATTTGTTTAGCCTCTTCAAAATATTCTTTAATCCTTGGTTTAAATTTGCTATAAGTTTCATATTCATTATAGTGTCCAGGATCAATTAATTCAAATATATCCTTATATTTAAAATTTAAATTAGCTTTTATTTTCACAATAGGTTCTCTTATTATTTTTTGAATTATAGTTGTTTTTTTGTTTTTATTTTTTGCATTTTTATACATTAAATGAAATTCATCATATGCGATAGGATAACAAATACCTTTAGAATAATAAAAAAATAATCTTTCTTCGCCTATGATTTTAATTTGATATACCTCTTGATCGGCGGTTTGTTTATGCATGTCTTCGCAATTTTGTTCGATTAAACCTTTATTCTCTTTTTCGGCTTCTAACTTATGAAAGTGGAAAGAATTGTCATTCATAATTTCTTTCCAAGTGAATTGCTTATAATTGTTCAATTCGATGATAATATTGAAAAGTTTAGATGGTTCGTAAATATCAAAAGAAAAAAGACCGCCTTTAATAAATTTTTCCGGTCTAATCTCAAAAGTAAACTTTTGATCCTCATATTCTTTGCCTATTGTATTTTTCATTCTCTGTTTTGGCATTTATCAATTTCCTTTTGGAGACGTGTTTTGTTTTTTTGCAAAAAATATTGATTAAAAAGAAAAATGAAATATTTTTCAAAACAATTATTTTTTATTTAAAGCCATCTTTTTTTGATATTGTTTAAAATAAAAAGAATAAATAGCTTGGTTGGTGATAACATTTTGACTATAATCGCGATCATCTTGAAAGGCTTTTTGCCATGGAGTTTCAGAATGAGTTTTTTCACTCAATTGTTTGGCAGTCCAAGAACTGTATGCATTTAACACATTGTCAATAACTTTAATATGATTTTCATTCAATTTCTTTTTATTTTCGTATTCAATTGATTCTACTGGATCATATTTAAATTGACGACAATAAAAATATAAATCAGGAATAACTGGTCCATAAGGCCAAGCTTCAATAGGGTTATCTATTAAAGGGTTGTAATTGTTTTCAATTAAATATTGAGCGTGAGAATAATAAACTAATTTTTGCAACTTCATATTAGTTAAGTCTGTAATTTTATTTTTCTTAGCATATTCAACAATATAACTAGCTACATCTAAAACATTGAGAGGTTTGTTTGTCATAATTTTACTATTCTCCTTTTCTATTAACTTTATTATACCTTTTTATTTAAAATAAGTCAATATTTTTTGTTTTTTTATCGGCTTTTTTTGTTTATTGATTTTATGGGAAGGTTTGATTGCTTAATTAGGAGTTCTTTTGGTCGTTTATTTGAATGTTTTTGTTGACTTTAATATTTTATATCAAAATAATCTTTTCATCATTTATTGGAAAGGTTTTGGTTGTTTTTTCAGAGGTTAAAAGAGTTCCTTAACGATCCTGTTGGTATGTTTTGGTATATATATTTGGTTCCAACGTTTTCTACATCCTCTGGGGAATTATTATATACCCTTTTTTAAAACTTATCTATGACCTAATTTTATAACTTAGATCTCGTTTTATAAGAAAATGACATCTTAAAGTTAAAAAATTAAAATATTCCATAAAAAGGGGCTATTGTCATTTTTTTCAATTAAAAAAGCCGCAAGACTTGTTTTTTTTTTTTTTTGTGTATAATTAGAAAATATAAATTATTTTTATAAAAAAGAAATTTAAGAAGAATGGGACCTTTCAATTGTGAACGATTTGTCATATAATAGAATGAAAAAAATGGAACAAGAAAAGATGTCAGCGCAAAACCGCTCTAAAGGTTATTTGGCTGAACAAGCGACCAAAGAATGGTTAAAAACTCATCCTAACTTTAAGTCTTTTACCAATATTCATCAACCTGAAAATGATAAAGGGATTGATTTTGTAGCTGATTCTTTTGATAAAAAAGTTGCCGTTCAAGTGAAAAACTACGCTTCTAAAGTAATTGATTACAAAGATGTAGCGACTTTTTTAGATCTTTATGAAGAACGTCAATATGATTTAGGTCTTTTAGTGGTTTTCGGTGAAGGAAAAATAACTGCTCAATTAAAAGGCGAATTAAATCAACTTAATATTGAGTTTTTCGATGGCTCTGAAGTAATTAATTTTTTAGAGGATAAAAAAAATAAAGCCCCAACCAGATTAAAAAAAGATCCGACTGTTGATTTGCTTCCTCATCAAAAAGAGGCTTTAGAAGGGGCTGTCAAACATTATGAAACCAATGATCGTGGTATTTTAGAAATGGCTTGTGGAACGGGTAAAACTTTTGTTTCCAAAAGCATTATGAAAACCTTATTGCCCCAAGGAGGAGTAGTTTTTTATTTCGTTCCTTGGTTGAATTTATTAGAACAAAGTATGCATTATTTTGATGATCCAGATACTTATGTTATTCCTGTTTGTAGTAAAGAAAAAGAAATGATGAATTCCAAGGGGAAAACAGACGATAGTAATGTTTCGACTGTCGTTAATGTAGAACATCTTTTAAACCCCGAAAACTTTCAATTATTAAGAGACGAAAATCGTTATGTTATTGTCTTTTGTACTTACCAATCTTATGAAAGAATCGCAGAAAAACAAAAAAACGGTTCTTTAATGGCGGCTGATTTAATGATTTCTGATGAAGCCCATCATACGGTACCAAATGACAAAAGTAAAAATTTTACTTTTCATGACGATATCAAGGCTAAAAAAGCTTTATACATGACAGCGACTGTTAAAATTTATGAACCCAACCCTAACTCCAAAACACACATTAAAGATAATTATGACATGAGTACTGCGGACATTTATGGTAAAACTTTTTATTCTTTGCCTTTAGGAGAAGCTATTAAAAGAGATATTTTAGTAGATTATGACGTTATTATCCCTCGTTTCAATAAAGATGCTACTGAAGATGTTTTAAAAAAATTAATTGAAAAAGATCAATTAAAATATTTAAACATTGATAAACGAGTGAAACAACCCGAAAACACTCCCGAAGAAAAAGAGGCGGCAGAAAAATACTATCTGAACGAGAAAAAACGTAAAGTCGCTAATATGATAGGTATTTATGAAGCGATGAAAAAAAGTGGTTCTCAATCAGCCATTTCTTTTGTAGGTAGTCATGTCGCTAATCGGGCGAGAAAATCCATGGAAGCAATGGAAATAATCATCAAACATTTAAACGAAATGGATGGCGGAAGCTCCTCTACTTCTTATGATTTAAAAACTGATTATATTGAAGGTATTATGTCGCCGAAAAGACGTCAAGAAAAGTTAGTTAAATTAACCAAAGAAACGCCTTTTTTATTATGGAATTGTCGTTGTTTAACTGAAGGAGTAGATATTCCTAGTTGTGATACGATCGCTTTTTTTGATGCTAAAAGTTCCTATATTGATATTGTTCAAGCTGTTGGTAGAGCTTTAAGAAAAGATCCGAATAATCCCAATAAAAAAGCCACTATTATTTTGCCTTTAGTTATGGATGATATTGATATTATTCCTGTTGATGAAAATATCTTTACATTATACGCCTCTATTTTAAAAGCTGATGGAAGAGATATTAATACTAATCCTAATGTGGCGGAGAAAAATACAGATAAACACGTAAGAAAATCAAACGCAAACTTCTTACAAAGCACATCAAAAACAACAAAAACAAACGATGAAGAAGCCAAACAAAAAAACGCCAAACTTATCAAATATTTATCTAGTAAAATTTATTTAGAAGTTAGCAAAATGTCTAACATTACTTGGCAAGCTTGGATTTCTAATATGAAAAGTATGATCACCAAAGTAAGAAATTTAATTGATCAAAAAAGCACAAAAAAATATTTTGAAGAAATTTCCCGCGAATTTGGTCAAATTTTGAGTTACGATAAACAGGCTTTAAACAAAGAAAAAACTATTGAAGTTTTAACCCAATATGTCGCTATTTCTCCTATTTTCAAAAATATTTATAAAGTAGATTTCGCTTTATCTGCTGATTTTGATAATTATTTAACCAAATTAGGTATATATCAACAAGTTAACGCAATAGCCAAAGAAACTACTGATGATTTT
Organism: Candidatus Phytoplasma pruni; assembly: GCF_013391955.1. Lineage (GTDB taxonomy): Bacteria > Bacillota_I > Bacilli_A > Acholeplasmatales > Acholeplasmataceae > Phytoplasma. The sequence goes on along the minus strand of NZ_JABUOH010000030.1, from coordinate 12,019 downwards.
TGTAAAGAACTGGATTCTTTAAGCACGAAAGACCAAGACCATCTATTTACACAAGTGTATAACGGTTTATTAAAGGCTATTTATCCCGATTTAACAGTTGAAAATGGTATGTGGCATACTCCGAGTTGGGTCATAGAACATTTATGGAAAATTTTAGAACATGTTAGCGATATCAACTGGAATAAAGCCGAAAATATACAAATTATCGATCCAGCAGCCGGCACCGGGGCTTTTATGGTTCATTTTTTCAGACAGGTTTTACCAGAACATCTAATAGAAAGTTATTATCAAAATAACGTTAATATGAGAGAAATCGAATTTATCCCTTATTTGATTAATATTTTTAGATTAGCGATGGCGGCGGGACAAGAAAAGCTTTCTACAAGAGTCCATTGGGGCGATAGTTTAAAACATCATAAAAATAATAATAGTGTTAAAAAGGAAGAAAGTGCTATTATTAATCAAAATAGGTCGGAAACCTCTAATTTTACTATTATAATTACTAATCCACCATGGCGTGGAGGACAAAAAGAAGACGTCGGTAAAACAAAAGAATTATACATTTCTAAAAATGATGATGATAAGAATGATTATTGGGTAGATGAACGCATTCAAGAAACTTTTATCCAAAAAACTAACAAATCCAACAAACGTTCTTTATATAATATGTATCGTCGTTTTGTCCGTTGGAGCCTGGATCACAGTCAATCTTCTGACGAAAAAAACCCAGGCAAAGGGTGGACAGCGATGGTTCTGCCTAATCAATTCTTGTACGAATCAGTGGAGGGGTTCAGAAGAAGCCTGACTGAGGAATGTGATGAAATTTATATTGTTAATTTAAAAGGTAAATCTGGTATTGGCGCTAATACTTTCAAAGAAGGCGAAAATATTTTTAAAACTGAAACGCAAACTGGTAATACTCAAGGTGTGGCTTTGCTTTTATGTTTTCAAAATGCTGAAAATAAAGTTAAACAAAATAAAACGTATTATGCTGAAGTTCCGGACGGTTCGTCTAACAAAGACAAAGATAATTATCTTAAAGACAATTATAAAAAAAGTGATTTTTTCAAACTTATCACTTTAAACGAAGAAGGACATTGGTTTTTTAAAGATGAAGAAGCGCCGAAAAAATGGCAACCATTAGCGCCTCAACCTAATTATAAACTTCCTATCACAAAAGATAAATTTTATTTTAAACAACGTGATGACGGAATTGTAAGCGGTTTAGACGATTTTGTTTATGGAAATAGCGTCAATGAAGTAAAAAATAAAATGAAACCTTTTATTGACTATTATAATGTTTGTCGCGAAAACAAAGAAGCGAAAGAAAATCCGTCTGTTATAAAGTGGCACGATGTTTTAAGGAGGCGCCTTATCAACAATATTCCTATTGTTTTTGACGAAAATAAAATCACTAAAGTTTTGCGCCGCCCTTTTAAAAAAGAATTTCTTTATTTAGAACCTTCAATTATAAAAAGCCTTGGAAACCAACATAAACATTATGCAAAAACAAATATTTCTCTTTGTGTGAGTTTTTCCACCGAACATTTTAGTGTCTTAATGGTGGATAAAATGCCTGATTTGCATATTTTCCCTCAAACAAAATGTTTCCCTATGAGCGAAATAATCCCTAGAGAACCTTATAATGATAAAGAATGGATGGCTATTTTGTATGCTGTTTTAAATCATTCAGAATATCAAGAAAAAGCGAAAAACTTTTTAAGAAATAATTTACCTACTATTCCGCCTTTAACAGATCAACAAACTAAAGAATTATTACAAGTGGGACAAAAATTAATGGATTTACACCTTAATTATGAAAAATGTGAACCAAGCGAAATTATCGATATTAAAACTAAAGATAATATTCCTTCAGATTACATCAAATATCGTTCTATGAAATATTATATTCCCCAAAAAGCTCTCCAATATAAACTACAAGGTCAACCAATGGTGTTTAAATCAAGAGATTCTTATTTATTGCCTCAATTAGTCACTGTAGCTCTTAAAACTGTTGATTTAATGCAAGAATTAGACCAAATTAAATTAGATTTAGAATAAACAAGATAAATAAGAGGTTTTTTAATAAAACCTCTTATTTTTTTAGATCTTCAAGTAATAATTTTTTTAAAAAAACTACTATTTAAGAGAAAAAAACATTCTTTTTAAAAAAATTGATCAATAATTCCATTTACACGTTGAAATTATTTTTTTATCTGTTAAAATTAAACATAGATACAATAATTATAAATAGGTAATTAATGTATATTTATGCATTGTTAAAAATATTATTTTTCCATATTTTGTTTTAATAAAAAAATATTATGATTTATTTTTATATAAATAAAATAACAATGATTAATTTAAGGAATACTAGAGAATATTATCAGTATTTCTTTTAAAGGTTTTTTTAATCCAAAAACCTTTAAAATTCTTGTCTTGTGAATTAAACAAGACCGCAAAAGACCAAAAGGAGGTTATCATCATGAATAAATATGAAGTAATGTATATTTTACAACCTAATTTAGAAGAAAAAAATGTAAAAAAAATTATTGATAACGTTAATGGTATTTTTACAAAAGAGGGTAAAGTTACAGAATTGAAAGAAATGGGATTAAAAGAATTAGCTTATCCTATTCAAAAATTCAACAAAGGTTATTATGTTTGGTTATTAGCTGATGCTAACAGCACAGTTGTAGCTGAATTTACTCGTGTAGCTAATATATCTGAAGAAATAATGAGATATATGGCAATAAAATTAGAGGATAATAATTAAAATGATTAATAGAGCAGTTTTAGTAGGTAGAATTACAAAAGATCCAGAATTACGTTTTGTTAACGGTGATATTCCTTTAGTACGCTTTAATTTAGCGGTTAATAGGACTTTTACTAACTCTGAAGGCGTGAGAGAAACTGATTTTATTCGTTGTGTTGTTTGGAACAAACAAGCCGAAAATTTAGCTAAATATATTACTAAAGGCGCTTTAATCGGTGTTGAAGGTAAAATTAGAACTAGCGTTTTTGACAATGGTACGGATAAAAAACAATTCACAACAGAAATTCAATGTGATTCTATTCAGTTTTTAGAATCTAGAAAAAACAAAGATAATGACGGTGATTATTCCCAGAATTCAGCAGTAGAAGACTTTAATATTAATGAAGATGATGGATTCCCTTTTTAATTTAACTAAATAACGATAATGTAAGGAAGTGTTAAAAGATTATGCAATCAGGTAAAAAGAAATTTTTTAAAAAACGTCGTAAAGTATGTTACTTTACTCAAAACAAAGTGACTAGAATCGATTTTAAAGATGTAGAATTATTAAGTAAATTTGTTACTAATAGAGGCAAAATTTTACCAAGTAGAACTACTGGAACATCTGCTAAATGGCAAAGACGTTTAGCAATAGCTATCAAAAGAGCTCGTCACATGGCTTTAATGCCTTTTGTAATACAATAATCATAAAAAAAATAAAACAAGTTGATAATGCTTGTTTTATTTTTTATATTGAGAATTTATTATTTTTACCATTAAAAATAAATTATTTTTCAAAATAAAATTTATGATAGAAAAGTGAGTTTACAAAAAATTATGTTCAAATCATTGAGAAAAAAAAATCTCAATTATAAAAAATACTTCTTAATTATTCTTTTAATTGCTGTCTTCGTTATTTTAGCTATTTATGATTATAATCACATTAAAGAAATAATTGTGGATCCTAAAGAAAAATTTAAAGAAATAAAAAGCGATATTTGGAAGTTATTTTTTAGCCTTTTAGGTCAAATAATATTTTTATTCGTCCTTTTTAGCATTTATTTTAATTTTAAAAATCATTTAAAAATTAAAAAATTACAAAACAGACTTTCCTTATGGTCCAAACTATCTTATTTTGTTAATCAAATTGGTGAAGAAGTTTTTAATGAATTACCGATAGGAATTATCGTGATTGATTCTTTTTCTAATGAGATGCAATGGATTAATCCTTACGCTGATAAAATCTTTAAAAAACCGACTATTAACACTCCTTTACAAAATTTACACCCTGAAATGAAAGAATTATTAAACTCCAACCAAACCCAAACTATTTTAACAATTGGTGAGGAAATTTTTGATTGTTTATATAATAAAGAATTTAATCTTTTTTATTTGTTTAATGTTACCGAAAGAGAACAGGTTAAAAATCTTTATCACCAAAAAACACCTGTTTTAGTGTTTTTATCTTTTGATAATATAGAAGATTCTTTAAAAAATTGGGACTTTTCGGAACAATCTCAAATCAAAGCGGAATATTTAAGTGTTTTATCTGATTTTGTAGAATTATATGAAGGTTATTTAAAACAATTATCAGATGATAAATTTTTATTATTATTAAACCGTCAACAATTAGAAAATATCATGAGTGATAAATTTTCTATCTTAAAAACAATCCGTGATATTTCTAATAAATATAAGTTAAAAATCACTCTTTCTATGGGTGTAGCTTGTTATAATTTACCTTATAATAGATTAGCTTCTTACGCTCAAAGCGCGATTGAATTGGCACAAAAAAGAGGCGGAGACCAAGTAGTTGTTAATATTGAAAACCAAAAAATTCAATATTTCGGTGCGACTCAATCTTCTTTAAGTACTAATTCCAAAGTGTCCGCTAGAGTGAACTCAGAAATTATCAGAGATCTTTTAGAACAAAATAATAATTGTTTTTTTATGAGTCATATTAATCCTGATCTAGATTCTTTGGGTTCAATGATTGCTTTTTATAAAATAGCTTTATCTATTAATGATAATTACGAACATTACATTATTTTAGACGAAGAAAAGATGGATCAAAATTTTAAAATTATTTATCAAAATTTATTAAAAGAAGAACCGGAATTATCTAAACATATTATCACCACCGCCAAAGCTAAAAATATCATTAATAAAAATTCTTTATTAGTTATTTTAGATACACAAAGCAAAGAAATCGTTAACAGTCCAGAATTATTAGCTTTAACACCTAATACGATCATTATTGATCATCATAGATCTTCTGATGAAATCATCGTTAACACTTTTGCTTATATAGATTCTTCCTCTTCTTCCACGGTAGAGATGTTAATTGAATTAATCTATTTTTTAAACCAAAAAATAGATATTACTCCTTTTGAAGCTAGTGTTATGTACGGCGGAATGGTAATAGATACTAACTATTTTACTTATCGTACTAATTCAAGAACTTTAGAAGCCGCTTCGCAATTAATTTCTATGGGAGCAGAAAGTGATAAAGTAAAATTTTGGTTTAGACAAGAATTTTCTAAAATGTTAAAAATGAACCAATTAATCTCTAATATGGAAATTTATATGGATAGATTCGCTATTGTTAAAAGTGATGAAATAGTAGAAAATCGTTCCTTTTTAGCGAAAGTAGCTGAAAATGTGTTAAATATTCAAAATATTGATGCCGCTTTTGTTGTTGGTCGTTTACAAGAAAAAGAAATAGGCATTAGTGCTAGATCTTATAATAATGTTAACGTGCAAATTATTATGGAACAAATGGGCGGCGGCGGTCATATGAATAGTGCGGCAACTCAAATAGAAGAAAGCAATATTGATATCATCGTAGGAACATTAAAAAATATATTAGCGTTAGAATATAAAGAAGGGGCTAAAAATATGAAAGTAATTTTATTAGAAGATGTTAAAAATAAGGGTAATAAAAATGACATTATTGAAGTTACTCTAGGTTATGGTAATTTTTTAATTAAAGAAAAAAAGGCTCTTTTAGCTAATGATAAAAACATTAAACAAATAGAAAAAGACAAACAACTAAAAGAACAACAAGATTTAGAACATACTGCTTTAATGAATAAATTAAAAAAAGATATTGATAATAAGCAAATTAATTTAAAAATTACTGTTGGTCCTAAAGGAAAGATTTACGGAAAAATCACTATGAAACAAATAGTGGATGAATTTTTTAAAGAATTCAATATTTTAATTAACAAGAAAAAAATTGTTTTAGACAGCGAAATCAACTCTTTAGGAATCTACAAAGCTTCAGTAGTTTTGAAAAAAGATATAACAGCGTCCTTTATTATTAATGTAACGGAAAATAAAAATGAATGAAAATATAAAACTTCCTTATCATTTAGAAGCAGAACAATCTATTTTAGGTATTATTTTTTTAGATTCTAGTCAAATAGTTAATGTGATGGATCGTTTAGAACCAGAAGAATTTTTTAATATTAATCATCAATTTATTTTTATGGCAATGATAGAATTATACCAACAATCTCAACAAATTGATTTTTATACCGTTTCACTTGTATTAAAAAACAAAAACCAAAAAATAGAAGGTAGCACGAATTATTTAATTAAATTAACTAATATTTTTCCTTCTATAAATCATCTAGATACTTATATTGATTTGGTCCATGAAGCGGCTTTAAAAAGAAACATTATTAAAACAGCTTCTGCTATTGTTCACGAAGGGCTTATTAATCCTGAAATTCATCATGAAGAATTTTTAAATAGCGCGGAAGAAAAAATCTTTCAAATTTCTAAAAATAAAAAAAGTAATAAATTTATCTTCTTAAAAGATCTATTAAGAGAAGTGAGAAAACTCACTGTTGAAAATAAAAGAGATAATAATATTATTGGTTTAAAAACTGGTTATGCCGGTTTAGATGAAATTACTTTAGGTTTAAAACCAGAAGAATTGATCATTTTAGCAGCTAGACCTTCCATGGGTAAAAGTAGTTTAATGATGAATCTAGCGGTTAATATTGCTCAAGAAAATAAAAATGGTAAGGCTTCTGTGGCTATTTTCAGTTTAGAGATGTCTAACGAACAATTAGGTTCTAGGATGATCAGTGCTAAAAGTCAAATCTCTCATAAAAACATTCAATTAGGGATATTGAATCAACAACAATTAAAACAAGTGAATTATTCGATCGAAACCTTACAAGATTTAAATTTATATTTTGATGATTCAGCAGCAGCTAATATTTTAGATATTAGATCCCAATGTAGACAATTAAAAAAACAAGATAAATTGGATATAGTTATTATTGATTACTTGCAATTAATCAGAAAAGCTAATAAAACTAATAATCAAGGTTTTTTCAACCGTCAAGAAGAGGTTTCTGATATTTCTAAGAGTTTAAAGGAAATGGCTAGAGAATTGAAAATACCTGTTTTAGCTTTATCACAACTTTCCCGAGAAGTAGAAAAAAGAGAAGATAAAAGACCTATTTTATCTGACTTAAGAGATTCTGGTAGCATTGAGCAAGATGCCGATATTGTGATGTTTTTATATCGAAAACATTATTATAACAAAGACAGAAAAGACGTTCCTTTAGCTGATTTAGGTCATACTGAATTAATTATTTCTAAAAACCGTCAAGGAGCGACTGGTACGAAACATTTTAATTTAAATTTAGATTACCTTTTATTTAAAGAAATTGATATAATACCGGAATAATTTTTCTAAATTAACAAGCAGCATCAATAGATATTTTTTTTATAAAAGAAATAATCTAGCAAGGAGAAAATAATGTTTGATAAATTAAATTTAATAAAAGAAAATTATTTAAATTTACAAAAAAAAATATCAGATAATTTAGAAAATTTAAAAAACGTTGAACTTTTAAAACAATATCATAAATTACAAACCATTGTTTTTGTTTATGATCAATATTTAAATTTAGAAGAAGAATTAAAAAAAACTGAACAAATCATCAAAAAAGAAGAACCAAAAGATAATGAATTAATTCTTTTAGCTAAAACAGAAAAAGAAGAATTAAAACAAGAAATTCAAAATAAACTCCGAGAATTAAAAAAATTATTATTACCACAAGATGAAGATGACGGAAAAAACGTTATTATGGAAATTAAAGGTGGCATTGGCGGTAGAGAAGCCAACCTTTTTGCTTCAGATTTATTTCGTACTTATATGAAATACGCGGAAAATAAAAAATGGAAAACAGAAATCATTAATTTCACTCAAACTTTAAAAAACGGAATTAGTTCAGTCGAATTAATGATTTCTGGTAAAAATATTTATTCCTTTTTAAAATATGAATCTGGTGTTCATAGAGTTCAAAGAGTACCCGAAACAGAAAGTCAAGGCAGAACACATACTTCAACTGTGAAAGTATTAGTGATTCCTGAAACCAAAGATATTGAATTAGATATCAATTGGAACGATATTAGAGTGGATACTTATAATTCTAGTGGTCCAGGTGGTCAATCAGTTAATACTACTAAATCAGCTGTTAGATTGACTCATTTGCCTACAGGTTTAAGCGTGGCTTCTCAAACGGCTAAAAGTCAACATGAAAACAAAGATAAAGCTTTTCAATTATTAAAAAACAGAATCTTTTATCAAATGAAATCTCAACAAGAAAAAGATAAAAATGATGTTAAAAAGAATTTAATCGGTAAAGGCGAAAGAAGTGAAAAAATAAGAACTTATGATTATTCCAGCAATAGAGTAACAGATCATAGAATAGGTTTAACACTTCAAAAACTAGATTTATTTATGGAAGGTAAAATAGATTTAGTTATTGAACCTTTAATTGATGAAATGGAAAAACAAAAATTAAAAGAAGAAATTTAAAAAATGACTAAAAAAAATAAAATTATTATTTTCCCTACTGATACTGTTTATGGTATAGGTACTAAAATCAATGATACAGAAAGTTTAAAAAAGATTTATCAAATTAAAAAAAGAGATCTTAATAAACCGATAGCTATTTTATTTTATTCATTAGAACAAATTAAAAAGATAGCTCTTATAGACCTCAAAATTATCAAAATAAGTCTTTTTTTTTGGCCAGGAGCTCTTACTTTAATCGTGAACACTACTCCTTCTTTTTATCAATTAACTAAAGAAAAAAAAATAGGAATCAGAATTCCTAATCATAAATTAGCTTTAAAAATATTAAAAGATGAAGGACCTTTAAGAGTGACTTCTGTTAATGACAGCGGTCAACCACCTTTAAATAATTTTGAAGAAATAGTTGATAAATATCAAGATCAAGTAGATTATATTTACCCTAATAAACAAACAAATTCTAATGTTTCTTCCACAGTTATTGATACAACTACTCCTTCTTGGGAAGTTATTAGAAAAGGCGATGTTTCGTTAGAAATGATTAAACAAGCCCTTATATAAAGATTTTTTTCATAAAAAACATTTCTAAATTAATTTTAGGATCTAAAACTCCTTTTTTAATTTGATACGATAAATCTAATAAAGATAAAAATAAATTAGTTATTTTTTCTTCGTTCAAGGTTTGACTTTCTTTCATTAAATAATATGTTTTAGTGGGAGGGAATTTTAAAATAAAAGCTATTTCTTTGGGGCTTTTTTTTTTATTTATTAAAGTTTTAACAATAATAAAATCTTGTAGTTTTTTCAAAATTTGATGAATAATTAAAAAAACATCTGTTTTTTGTTTCATCATTTCTTTAAAAATTAAAAAACCATCAATAGGGTTTTTAATATCAATAATAGAATGAATTAAAGAAAAAATATTTTGTTCTTCGGAGTAAACTAATTTATCTATTGATTTCATATCAAAAATAACTCTATCCGAATGATGATATAACTTAATTTTTTTAATTTCTTCGTTTAATAAGAATAAATTACCGTTAGTTTTTTGAATTAATTGGGGAATTATTTTTTTTTCTATAAAAAAATTATCTTTTTTAAAAAGATCTGCAACGTACGGAATTAAATCTTTTTCAGAAAGATTAATAATTTTTTCTTCGTTAAAGGTTTTTTTTATTTTTTCTCTAATATGAGCGGGAAAATTATCTTTTTCGGCAGTAATATACATAATAATATTAGGATTAGGTTTTTCAATATAATCAAGCCAAAAAGAGATATCTTTTTGAAGAAATAATAAAGAAATATTTTCAATAAAAATAATTTTTTTATTGAAAAAAAAAGAATTCGTAAATAGTTCTTGTTTTAATTGTTCAATCACTTGTAAACAATTATCGTTTTCTAATTTATAATTAATAAATTGATAATTGTTTGTTTGACAATCTTTTTTTAAAGAAGCTTTTTTTTGTTCTAAAAAAAATAATTGTGAATAAAATAATAAATTTAAAGAATGCATTTTCACTTTAAAATCCTTTTGTAAATTTTTTTAATCCAAGTTATTCTTCTTTTTAGTCTTTTTAACTGGAGGAATTTTTTTGGTCTTTTTAGCGCGAGGGTGAAATTGAAAATAAACCTCTTTTAAGCGTTTTTGGCTAATGTGAGTATAAATTTGAGTAGTAGAAATATCTTCATGACCTAAAATGTTTTGTAAGGTTCTCAAATCTATGCCATTTTCTAACAAATGAGTGGCGAAAGAGTGTCTCAAGGTATGAGGGGAGGATTTAGATGGTAACCCTACTGATTTGATAATCTTTTTGAATATTTTATAACATCCTTGCCTCGATAATCGTTCACCTTTATTATTTAAAAAAACTAAATTGCTTTTTTTATCTTTTAATAAAAAGTTACGTGAAAGGGCCAAATATTCTTTAATTATTTTTGAAGAATATTTGGAAATAGGAACAACCCTTTCTTTGGAACCTTTTCCTAAAATAATAATTTGTGATTGTTTAAAATCTAGATTATTTAAAGTCAAATTTAACAGTTCGGTTATTCTCAAACCTGAACCATACATCAATTCAAAAATAGCTTTATTTCTTATTTCAATAATAGAATCATTTTTATTGACTTGTTCTAAAAAGGAAAACACCTCTTCCGTAGATAAAACCGCCGGTAAGGTTTTATCTATTTTAGGTATTTTAAACATTAAAGAAATATCATAATCTATTTTTTTTTCTAATAATAAAAAATGATGAAATTTTTTAATAACAATAATTTTTCTCGCTAAGGTTTTGCTCCCTATACGTTTATTATTGGCTATATGAGACAAAAACAAAGAAACATGTTCTTTATTAATTGCTTTAAAATCTTTCAATTTTAATTCATTTTCTATAAAAATTAGATATTGTTTAACATCAGTTAGATAAGATTTAACCGTATTAAAAGATAAAATAATTTCATCCGAAAGATATAATTCAAATTCTTTTAAAATATATTTCATTTTTAAATCATTTTCTTTCTTTAAAAATAAATTATTTAAATTTGGTTTTTAATTTCTTTTTTAGGTTTAGTTTTTTTAATAGCTAAATATATGAAAAATGTGTTTAAAGGTATTTTAACTAAATTAGTTAAAATAATAGATTCCCATTGGAATTCTTTGGTACCAAAATAAATTAATAAAGTGGAGATAATAGCGATCAAATAATTCAAAATACAAGTGATTGCAGATATATCTTTTTTCTTATAAATGTTTAAATACTTAGAAATAATATCTATTCCACCACTAGAACTGCCTTTTCCGATAAGAGTTCCGTAAGTAAGTCCTCCTATGGTGGCAACAATCATAACTCTCACTAAAGAAAGACCAAAACCGCCACCTTTTGAAGGGGAAACATTAAAAAAATTTTTAAGTTTCAAACAATTTAAATCATTAATTAAATAAGTTAATGTTAGTATAAAAAATAAAATAAAAATACTATTTAAAAGAGTGGTAATACTGAATTTACGATCTAATTTCGGAAAAGAAATTAAAATTAATAAAATTCCGTTTACAATTCCATAAAAAGAAGCTGCAAAAAAACCAATAAATAAAGGATTTTCAATATTGAAAATACTTTTTAAAACTTTAGCAATAGCATCACCAATACCGTGAACTCCTGTTGCATATAAATTAATGTCATAATCACCACTGCTAAAAACAACATCTACCAAAGAATAAATAAAAGATAATGTCAAAAACAATGTAAAATTTTTTATATTAATAATTTTCGTTTCTTCTAAACGTCTGCCTGAGTTACTCATATATACCTTTTTTATCTATTATTATTTTTATTAAAAATTATTCATTTTAAAAAGAAATAATTTATTCTTTTCTAATGAAAATAAAGTTCTATAAAAATAAATTATTTATATTATACCAAAATTAA
>NZ_JABUOH010000003.1 GCF_013391955.1 Candidatus Phytoplasma pruni | reverse complement strand
AAAAAAAAAAAAAAATAGTATAATAAGGACATATTTTATAGAAAAGAAAGAGGCAAAATAATAATATGAATTCAAATAATCAATTATTTCCGCAAAAACAAAAAAATACGAAGAAAATCATTATCATATCGTTGATTTCTTTGGTAGGGTTAATTTTAACAATTGGTTCCATTTTTTGTATTGTTTCCTATCGAAAAGAAAATAAAAACAAAGAAAATAATGCAAGAAATAAAACAATGGAGCCAACTACAATACGAGAAGCACAACAATTTTTGGACGAGATAAAAAACCAAATAATATCCAACCCAAATCTAAACGCGCAACAACGACAAAATGTAGAAGGAATAATAAATGGATTAAAAACTTTTACAAAAACAATGCCAATCGAACCTTTACAACAAATACAAAGAAATGTTGAAAATTTATTGCAAAATAGCGACGGCGATTCGCTATCGAAATCGAACCTTAAAAAAAAGTTGGAGAATGAGTTTAACCCTCAACAAATACAATTGTTGAAAGGCTTGTTTAAATTTCTCACAAAGGTTAAAGCCAAGATTCCAACGCCGCATCAAAACGGTCAACAAACAGTCCAATTAGAAAACATTATATGGGATGTTGTTGAAAATGAATATCTACAACAAAATCCTCAATTTAAAAATAAATTAATCGAAGTAAAGAATTTTGTAACAACTCATTCGCCTATAAAAATCAATCAAATACCTGTTGTAAAAGAACAACTAATGGAAAACATAATTAAAACTGTATTATCAGGCGATTTAGAACAGGCGAAAACACAAGCGAACGAAATAATGCCCACTTTATCCAATTCGATTGATTGGGAGAATGTATACAAATTATTAGGTTATATTGCTACAAATGACGATGAAAAAAATATATTGAAAAAAGCAGGGGAGAACTTAATTAATCAATTACTAAAATTCTATAAAAAAGGACTTTCTAATCCGGCAATTTAAAGAAATTAAAAATACTAAAAAAGATCGCTTCAGAAAGTTGCTTCTGTTAGTGATCTTTTTTTAACAAAGGAACGGTAAAATATCATCTTTAAAGCGAAAACAAATCATCTAAAGTGAATAAAAGATATTTATGCGCGTCAATCTTAGCATCATAACCACTTTTAGAAAAAAAACCAATTTGGGTAATCTTATTTTCAAATTTTTCTTGCAAAATAGCTTTTTTCTCTTCTAATCGGTTAACCGCAGAATAATCAATTTTTTCAATACTCCATTTGCATTCAAAAAGAAAGATCTCTTTATTAGTTTTCTGCAAGATAATATCTATTTCTACATCTTTATTGATTTTTTTATTATTTTCCGATGTGAGAATATTGCCCCAATAACGTCCTATTTGTTGAGAAACAGAAACGTATTTTTTATGAACAAAAGAACGAGCAATCTTTTCAAATTCCCAAGAAACATACTCGTTCAGTTTAGGTTCGATAAATTTAGAATAAAACACTTCTTCTTCTGTAAAGGAAATGGTATTTAGATTAGGTTCAATAAAAGTGAAATAAAAACGAAAGAATTGGTCTTTCATATAGTAAAGAGTTTTTTTAGAATTTTTTCTTTCTCCAAAGGAAAAATCTTTGCCCACTATTCCCATCTTTTCTAATGTGCTAATATAATTGGCGGTAGAACTAGAGGATTTGATATGGCTTTTGTCGCTAATATCGTTCAATTTAGTTGCCCCATAAGCAATACTTTGAAGAATAGCTATATATTTTTGCGGCTTTTGAATTTCATGTTTTAAAATAAAATCCATTTCAGCTTCATTATTTAAAAATGGTTTTAATATGATATCAATGATATTTTGTTTAACGCTTAATTGAGGATTTATTTGACGAAGATAAAAAGGAATTCCGCCGAAAATACTATAAAAAATTATTTTATCTTTTGAACTTATTTGAGGATAAAACAAACTAGCTTCGTTATAATCAAAAGGTTTGATTTTTAAAGCAAAAGTTTTACGACCGTACAAAGGTTTTTGGTAAGATAATTCATTTTCCATAACACCAACATGACTGCCTGACACAATTAATTTAATCATTGAAGCAGGTAAAATATGATCGATTATTTCTTGCAAATCAGAAACAAAACCACTATTGCCTTTTAATAAATAAGTAAATTCGTCTATTATTAAAATTATTTTTTGTTTTTGATCAGCTAAATATTGAAACAATTGTCGGTAACTATCAAATGATAAAGGTTGTTGAAAAAAAACACCTATTGTTTGAGTCAATTCGTGTAAATTTATTTCAACGCTTTTTTCTTTAGCCATAAAATAAATAGCTTGTTTATTCTGTTCCATTATCTTTTGTAGAATAGCCGTTTTCCCGATTCTTCTACGACCATAAAGAATGATAAATTCAAACTTATGAGAATCAATTTTTTCTTGCAAATTGGTTAATTCTTTTTTTCTACCATGAAACATAATAAATTCCTTTTTAAAAACTTTATTGAAATAAACTTTTTTTCAATAAAGTTTATTTCAATAAACATTATATCATTAAACTTGGTTGTTTGTTGATATAATGATTGAGGATGCATGTCTTTTTAGCAAAAAAGATTCTCAATGAACCTTTTTCACTTAACCCATATATAGAAAAAGTCCCATATAAAAGAAAAACGACTTTTTATAACATAAATATTAAAAAAAACAGATGATTTGGTTTATAATATTATTTGTAATAAATATAAATAAAAAAACATCTAAAAAAGTTTTTTTATATGAAAAACTTAAATATAATAAACAATAAAACTTATTATATAATAATATTATTATTTATTATATTTAAGTTATTGACAGATATGGTTTTTTGTTTTATAATTAATGAGATAGAGTATTTTTAAAGAAAGCAGGCTTGGAATAAAAAATGTCAGTTAAAATTCGTTTACAACGTTTTGGTGCTCATAAAAAACCTTTTTATCGTGTAGTTGCTATAACTTCCAAAAACAAAAGAGATGGCAAATTTTTAGAGATTTTAGGAACTTATGAACCATTCAAAAATTTAATTAATTTAGATGTTGAGAAAATTGATAAATGGCGTTCAGTTGGTGGAGAACCTACAAAAACTGTTCAAAATTTATTGAAAAAATACAAAAACAATAATAAACAAGCGTAAAATCAATATTTTTCCTAACCTCAAATATAATATTTTAGGTTAATTGTTGATGTAAGCTAGTTAAAAAGGCTTTTATAAATATGAAATTTGATATTATTACTATTTTTCCTTCTTTTTTTGATAGTTTTTTAAATAATTCTATTATTAAAAGAGCTCAAATGAACGAACAAATTGAGTTTGAAATTCATGATTTAAGAAAATATAGCAATAATAAACACAATCAAATAGACGATATTCCTTATAGTGGAGATGTAGGAATGTTGTTAAAATTTCCGCCTTTTTACGACGCTCTTCAACAGATAAAAACTCATTCTAAAAGTAGAGTAATTTTATTGTCTCCTCAAGGGAATGTATTGACTCAACAAAAAGCTGTTGAATATGTCCAAAATTTTTCTCATTTAGTGATTTTATGTGGTAATTACGAAGGCGTAGATGCTAGAGTTTTAGATTATGTGGATGAAGAAATTTCCATTGGCGATTATGTCTTAACTGGCGGTGAAATAGCGGCTACCGTTTTTATAGACGTTATCGCGAGATTAGTTCCTGATGTGATTAAAAAGGAATCTTATTTAAACGATTCTCATCAAAATGGTTTATTAAAATATCCTCAATACACCAAACCGCAAACTTATCAAAATAAATCAGTTCCTGATATACTTTTATCAGGTCATCATGAAAACATTGCTCAATGGCGTGAAAAAGAAAGTTTAAGAAACACTTTTTTAAAAAGACCAGATTTATTAGAAAAAACCACTTTAAATGAGAAACAACATCAATTATTAGAAGAAATTAAAAAAGAAACTAAAAATCAAAAAATCAATAAAAAAGATTGAGAAGATGATTTATTTTATAAAGGAAATTAGAAAATCATGAATTTAAAAGGACAAGAATTACTAAATTCAATTAACGAAAACAATTTAAAAAGTGTTCCTGATTTCAAACCAGGTGATACTGTAAAAGTTTACATTAAAATTGAAGAAGGTAACAAAAAAAGAATTCAAACATTTGAAGGATTAGTTATTAGACGTCAAGGAAGCAACATTTCTGAAAACATTACTGTAAGAAAAGTTTATTCTGGCGTAGGAGTGGAAAGAATTTTCCCAATTCATTCACCTTTATATGAAAAAATAGAAGTAACTCGTCGCGGTATCGTAAGACGTTCTAAACTTTATTACATCAGAAAACTTTCAGCTAAAGCTGCTAGAATTAAAGAAAGAAAATAATTTTTTTTAATTTTAAAAAATAATTTAATAAAAAAGATTTTGAATCATGCAAAAACGAGATTATTTTAATCTCGTTTTTTAAGTTATATAAGAAATTTATTTTTTTAAAAATCATTTAAAGGAGTTAATAATGCTTTTATTTCAAGAATTAAAATGGCGTAATTTAATAAAAGATTGTAGCGATGAGAAAAGATTAGAAGAGATGTTAAATAATGAAACTATTAATTTTTATTGTGGTTTCGATCCTACGGGTAATTCTTTAACTGTAGGTCATTTAGTGCAAATTACAACTATTTTGTTATTACAACAAAAAGGTCATGTTCCGTTTATTTTAATCGGACAAGCGACTGGTTTGATCGGTGATCCTAAAGAAACTGAAGAAAGAAATTTACTTTCTAAAGAAACGATTTATCATAATGTAGAACAAATTCAAAAACAATTAACTAATATTTTATCTCCTCATAAAGTGGAATTTGTTAATAATTATGATTGGATTTCTCAAATAGATCTTATTACCTTCTTTAGGACTTACGGTAAATTATTCAACGTTAATTATATGATCGCTAAAGACACAGTAGCCAAAAGATTGAAAACAGGGATTTCTTATTCGGAATTTTCTTATATGATTTTACAAGCTTTAGATTTTCATCAATTATATAAACATAAAGGCATTAAACTACAAATGGGTGGTTCGGATCAATGGGGAAATATTACCAGCGGTTTAGAATTAATTCGTAAATTAGAAAAAAACCCTCAAGAGGAAAAACCAGTTGGTATGAGTATCCCTTTATTGTTAAACAGTCAAGGGGTTAAATTCGGTAAAAGTGAAAAAAATACTTTATGGTTAGATCAAAAATTAACAAGTCCTTATCAAATTTACCAATATTTCTTAAATACAGCGGATAATGATGTCGTTAATTATTTAAAAACTTTAACTTTGTTAAAACCAACTGTTATTATGGCATTAGAAGAAGAAGTTCAAAAAAATCCACAACAAAGAAAAGCTCAAAAAGAATTAGCTAAAAGTATTGTTACTTTTTTATACGGAGAAGAGACTTTTCAAGAATGTTTCCGTGTGAACGAGATTTTATTCTCTAAAAAACATGTTTTTCAAAAAGAAGATTTTGCGTTATTGCAAAAACACTTAGTAACCGTACAAACTAATGTTGATCTACCTTTAGTGGACGCTTTGGCACAGACCCAATTAACCGCTTCTAAAAATGAAGCTAAAAAAATCATTTCTTCAGGATCAGTGAAAATTTTTAAAAATCCTGTTAAACAAGTGGATTATCTTTTAAGTTCTAAAGATGTTTTATATGATAAATACGTTTTATTAACTAAAAAAAATAAATTTAAAGCTTTAATCGTTTTTAATTAAAAAATAGTCTTTTAATTTATTAGAAAAGAAAGAGTTCTTTTGGTGATGTCTAAACAAGAATTATATCGTCAATTAATCTTAAAGCATTATAAAAATCCCGTTAATATAGGGTTAGAAAAAAATAACCCTCACGCCTGCCTTTCTCAACAAAAAAACGTCTCTTGTGGCGATGAAATAACTCTTCAAGTGACTTTTGAAAAGAATAAGATCGTTAATATTAGATATGAATTACAAGGTTGTTCTATTTTAGTAGCTTCCGCTTCGCTCATGTCTATTCATTTGAAAAATACCACTTTAGAAGAAAGTATCGAACAAATCAATCATTTCCTTAATTTAATAGAAAATAAACCTTTTGATAAAACAGTTTTAAAAAAAGAATTGCATATTTTAGAAAATGTGACCCATTTTCCTGGTAAATTTAAATGCGCCAGTATGCCTTGGACTTTATTGTTAAAAATGATTCAAGAACAGAAAAACACTCTTCTTAATCGCAAGTCATTTGATTGATTAAAAATATATCTAAGAAAGAAAATAACCATGATTTTATCTAAAAAAAATCCTAAATTTAAAAAATTAAAAAAATTAGCTTTAAAAAAATATCGTGATTTATACCAAGAATTTTTAGTGTTTGGCGAACATTTAGTTGAAGAAGCTTTAAAAAGTGGGGTTGTTTTAGAATTGTATACCACTAATACCGACCAACACGAAGGCGTTTTGATGGAAGATTACTTAATGAGAGAATTGAATAAAAATAAAGTTTTATATTCTCAAGTAGCGGTTTGTCAAATGAAAAAAAATGTTTTACAAAGTGATAAAATTTTAGTCTTAGATGATGTTCAAGATCCTGGTAACGCTGGTACATTGTTAAGAAGCGCTAGTGCTTTCGGTTTTAAACATGTTTTTTTCAGCGATAAAAGCGTTGATTTTTATAACGAAAAAGTGATCGCCGCTACTCAAGGAGCTTTTTTTAATTTATTCTTAGAAAGAGGCGATACCATCGCTTTTTTAAATAATTTACAAGCAGATAACACTTATATTTTCAGTTCTTCTGTTAACGAAAAAAATATTGATTTAAAAGAATTAAACCAAGCCTTTTTACAAAATAAAAAAAGAGCTTTAGTGGTAGGAAATGAAGGATCCGGCATTTCTCAAGAAGTCAAAGATCTTTCGACTTATTTTATCAATATTGACACATCTTCGGTAGAAAGTTTAAACGTTAATGTTGCTGGAAGTATTTTGATGTATTTGTTGAAATAAAAGTTTTATTCCTTTTTTATACTAAAAATAATCTTTATTTGATAAAAATTTTCTCAATATAAAAAGAACCCTTTTATGGGTTCTTTTTATATATATGTTTGTGTTCAATATTATTTTTTATTTGATATCACTTTTTTGTTTTTAGGTCCTACTTTATCTTTTGTTTTAATAGTTTTATCTTTTTCTGGATTAATAATTTTATCTAATTGATCTTTGGTGATAGTTTCTTGTTCTAATAAAGTATCAGCTATTTTATCTAATAAAGGTTTATTTTCTTTCATTATCTTTTTAGCTTCTACCATACATTCATCAATAATTTTTTTAATTTCAGCATCCACTAAAGGTTTATGAACTGAAGCATTATTGTTGTTTTGCATGGGTCCTAAATCAGACATCCCTAATTTAGTGACCATTTGAGTAGCTATGCGAGTAGCGGATTTAAAATCACCATAAGCCCCTGAAGAAATATCATCAAACATTAGTTCTTCCGCGGCTCTACCGCCTAAGAAAGAAACTATATTAGCTAACATACGTTTTTTAGAAGAAAAAATGGTTTCTTTTTCAGGCAACATCAAATTATAACCACCAGCATCTCCACGAGGAATAATAGTGATTTTCTGTACTTTAGGAGCATGTTTTAATTTAATTCCAATAACAGCATGCCCCGCTTCATGATAAGCCACCATTTTTCTTTCTTCTTCGTCATATTTATTAGACTTTTTAGCTGGACCCATCATTACTCGATCGATCGCTTCTTCTATTTCTGTTAATGTGATAATATCTTTTTTGTTTCTCACGGTTAGAATAGAAGCTTCATTTAAAACGGAAGCTAATTCAGCTCCACTAAAACCGGGCGTTTGTTTCGCTAATTGAGCGAAATCTACTTCAGGAGCGATTTTTTTATTTTGAGCGTGAACTTTTAAGATGGCTTCACGAGCTGTGATATCCGGCAAACCAACCGTGAAATGACGGTCAAATCTACCTGGCCTTAATAAAGCGGGATCTAACATATCTTTGCGGTTAGTAGCACCGATAATAATAATCCCTTTAGAAGCGTTAAAACCATCCATTTCCGTTAATAATTGGTTTAAGGTTTGATCAGCTTCATTACTATTACCACTATTTCTTCCGCCTCTTGCCATTCCTAAAATATCGATCTCATCAATAAATAAGATACAAGGAGCATTTTGTCTTAATTCTTTAAAAAGATTTCTAATTTTTAAGGCTCCCATACCAACATATAATTGCACGAATTCTGAACCAGAAGTAGCATAGAAAGGCACACCCGCTTCGCCAGCAACCGCTTTAGCTAATAAAGTTTTACCAGTTCCGGGTGGCCCTTGTAATAAAACTCCTTTAGGGACAGAAGCACCCATGGTTTCATATTTTTTCGGCTTTTTTAAAAAATCAATTAATTCTTTGAGTTCTTCTTTTTCTTCTTCATTACCAGCCACATCTTGAAAAGAAATGAGTTGTCTTTCCCCTTCTAAATTAGCCGCACTGTTGGTACTGCCTTTCATACGTTTACGGTCTAATAAGTTAGAAATAATATAAACTGGCCAAATGAACCCTACTAAAGCGGAAAAGACAGTTAGAGTCGGCATAATTAAACCAAAACGGATATCAGTCGGAATTTTTTCTAAACTTCTATCATGTCTTCTTTCAAATTGGACCTGTTTAATTTGATTTAATGTTAAATCATCAATCGTTTTAGTATAATAAATCTTACCATCTTTCGTTTTTATCACTATTTTTTGACGGTGATTTAATTTTAAAAAAGCTCTGATACCATTGGCCTCAATAGTTTCTTCGCATTCTTTAACGTCGCCGTCTCTTAAACGGTCTAAAATAAATTGAGGTTCTTTTTCTTCTCCTTTTTGAGTTAAATCCGGATAATATTCAAACAATAAGAAAGTCGTTATCGTCAACAAGAGGGTTGATAAAATCAAGTACCATCTCTTTTTTCTTTTATTATGGGGTTTTTTATTGTTGAAAGTTTGAGTAGAAGCCATAATTAAACCACCTTCCTGTTTCTTTTTTTAATGATAAAAACTGCAATCCATAAAACAAAACTTACAACGCCAACCCCAATTGCTAACCAAAAAAATAGAGATAAATTTTTTTGCGAATTATTCTTATTATTAGCAGCAAAAGGATTTGTGTTTAAAGGGTGTTTTTGTACCAATTCCAACATAGTATTTTTATCAATATTTTCATCTTTTAGCAATTTATTTTGAATTTCTTTCGTTAAAGCAAAATTATTTTGAATATTTATTTTCGCCTTATTATACGATTCATTCAACAATTTATTACAATTTTCATAAAAAACATGATCTTTACTAGGGAAAGTATTATAAGAAACGTAATGGTTATCTTCGAGTCCATGATTATAAACCGTTTCTTCGATAACTTTTTTCGCTTCTTCTAAATCTTTTTGTGATTTAGTAGAAACTGAACCGATTAAAACTTCTTCGGCTGCTCTACCAGCTAATAAGAATTTAACTTTTTCTAACAATTGTTTCCTTGTTTTTACATTGACGAATTTTTCAGCATAATTATGAGCTGCAGGATTGTTAAACAAGGCGACAGAGTGTTTGTAAAAATGATTAGGTTGTTGAAGGTATTGGAGTAAAACATGTCCTGCCTCATTAGCTGCCACCATTTGCTGTTCTTCTTCTGAATAAGTGCGTTGAAGATCTTTTTTGCCGAAAAGATTTTGATCAATGCTTTCCATGATGTCTTGTTCTGTGATTTTAAAATCTTTATCAATCAGATACTCTTTTAATTTATAAAATACTTTTTCTAAATCTTCTCGACTTTTGTTTTGTAACGTTACTTTTTCTTCTAAATCGCGGGAAGTAACATTTCCATGAAGAACTTTGTTATATTCTTGAGGATCAATTCTACCTTGATAAGTTGAAATGTAATCCACATAATAATCTTTTTCATTCGGAAAAAGGAATTTTTTCATTTGATTCGCAATTTTTTCTAAATCAGTGAAACTATAATTTGACATTTTTTGGTCATTGTTGAAATCAGCGTTTTGATCAATTCTTCCAAAAATTAAAGAATTTTTTTGTTCTGAAGATAATAAATCATATTTAGTTTGGATAAAATTAACTAAATATTGTTTGTTTTTCTTTTGAATTACATTAATTTTTGTTTCATTCACTACTGTTTTAATGGTTGCTCCGCTAAAATCATTAGCTTTATCTGCTAAATTGACATAATTGACCTCTTCTTCAAGTTTATTATCTTTTTGCAATTCTTTTAAGAAATGTTTGAATAATAGTATTTTATCGGCTTGATTAGGCAAACCAACATAAATCTTGCGATCTAGACGACCGGCTCTCGTCAAAGCTTCGTCTAAAAGGTCATCTTTATTAGTCGCCCCTATAACTACTACATCTTCGTTAGATTCTATTCCATCAAGTAGAGTTAATAAAGTGTTGACCATTGTATTATGATCTAAACCGGATGCTTGAGTATCGCTAGTCCTTTTGGTCGCGATAGTATCAATCTCATCAATAATGATTATACAACCTTTCCCGCTGGAATTCGCCTTATCATTAGCTTCTTGAAATGTTTTCTTTAAAAGTTCTTGACCTGCTCCTACGCTAGATTTAATAAAATTAGGCCCGTCGGCGATAATATAAGGCACTTCTGCTTCATTAGCTAAAGCTTGCATTAAGATAGTTTTTCCTGTTCCTGGAGGTCCGTACAATAAAACTCCTTTAGGCGCTTTAGCTTTATATTTTTTATATAAGTTTTTGTCTTTAAAATACATCGCTATTTCTTTTAATGAGTCTTTAGGGTTGTCTAAACCGGCCACATCATCGAAAGTTATTTTTGTTTTTTGTTGGAGTTGTTGTTTGTTTATATTAGTGATTGTATCTCCGCCACCTTTTTGACCTTCAAAAAGATAAATTTTTTTCACTCCTGATGATTGATTTATCAATTGTTCATAAGTATTAATATCGTTATTCCTTGTTCCTCCGTCAAAATACACCAATAAATATATTGGTGTACTTAGGTTTTTGTTATCGTTTTCTATCCATTTGTCGAAAACAACTTGATTATCAACTTCGCTTTGAGAATTATAATAAATTTTATTATCAGAAGGATTGTTTAGATGAAAAGCAGTATTTGGTTTTATTTTATGCAGTTGTTCTAAAATTTTATCATAATAGATAACTTTATTGTCTGAATTTCTAACCACCTTATATTCTTCTTTATCTAAGGCGTATAAAAAAGGCGTAAAAAAGATAAGCATTATAAGTAATATAAAGATGCGAAAGTGAGATTTAATTTTGGAAATCATGTTATTTGTTTGCCTTTCTTAAGATTGTCGAGGAGTCCCGTCGTGGTTATAATGGATCATTTGTCTTGTCCCATTTGAAGCATTTATTTCAACAGTATAAGTTTCTGGATTATCCCAATCAACTTGATTATCGCCTGTATATTTGAATTGTTCAATTATGTCGTGTGAATCATTGAATCGTCTGGTCATAGTTTGAGCATGCTTCCAATCAATGTTACCTTCCGAATCATATTTGTTATATTTAATTGTGTTGCCGTATTGATCATATTCAGCGGTAAATGTTTTTTCATGAGTCCAATGAGTTTCGCCACCTTCTTTATATTTTAAATATTTAATTGTGTTGCCGCGAGGATCATATTCAGCGGTAAATGTTTTTTCATGGGTCCAGTTTTTTTCTCCATTGTCTTTGTATTTGAAAAGAGCAGTTTGTTTTTTACTTATCGGATCATATTCAGCCGTTAGCGTATCGGAATGATCCCAATGGGTAACGCCACCTTCTTTATATCTTAAATATTGAGTCACATTATCATTCTCATCATATGAAATAGAAAAAGTTTGTTCATTTGTGTGATCAACGGTTTGATCATCGTTATAACGTGTCTTTTTAATTATTTTTCCTTGTTGGTTGTATTCAATTTCTATTTCAAAATCTCCATTTGTTTTATGAAGGAAAGTTTTCTGTTTAACATTATTAGGACCGTATTGAGTAGTATAAGTGTCTGCATTAGTCCAATCTATAGTGCTGTCTGACTTATGTTTACGTATTACAACAACATTGTTATTATATTCAGCGGTTAAACTACGAGTCCAATCAACTACATTTTGATGCGAATATCTAAGCAATTTTGTTTGTTTTCCTTGAGAAATATATTCAGCAGTATAAGTTCTATCGTCTTCATAATGTATTTGACCGTTGTCGTTGAACTTAGTTTGTTTGACTATATCGCCATTTTCATTATATTCGGTTTCTAATTCTACAGTGCCGTTATCTTTGTATTTGAATTGTTTAATTTTATTGTTGTTATCATCAAATTCAAAAGTGAAAGTTTCTTCATTTGACCAATCAATCTCGCCATTGTCTAGATGTTTAAAAACGCCGGTTATATTGCCTCGTAAGTCGTATCTGATAGTTCCTGTATCAATATGAGACCAATGGGGTTGATTATCATCTTTATATTGTAAACGTTTAATTATTTTACCATCTGCATTATATTCTGTTTCGACATCGAAATTGCCGTTTGCTTTATATTTGAATATTTTTGCTCTTTTGCCGTTGTTATATTCTGCTTTTAAAGTTCCGGAGTTATCCCAATGAATTTGTTTTTGTCCATTGTCGTCATATTTGTATTGAAATGTATGTATTTGGTTTCCGTTATCATCGTATTGAGCAGTATAAGTTCCTTCGTGAGCCCAATCTATATCGCCGTTGTCTTTATGTATAAACATTCCTGTTTTTTTTCCTTGTGTGTTATATTCAGCGGTATAAGTTTTTTCATGGTTCCAATCGGTTATTTTTTGCCCATCATCGTTATATTTAAATTTTAAATATTGAAGTGTTTGATTATTATCATCATATTTAGCTTCAAAAACTTTTTCATGAGTCCAATTTACTTGATGGTTTCCTTCATCATCATATTTATAATAATAACATCCAGTTTTATTTCCTCTTTCGTCAAA
>NZ_JABUOH010000029.1 GCF_013391955.1 Candidatus Phytoplasma pruni | reverse complement strand
TTAATTTTGGTATAATATTTTTAAAAATTTTTCTTCAATCTTTGGTTTTTTTATATATTGAAAAGAAAAAAACTAATGTTATGCTGAAAATAACTATATTATTTAATAATAAAGACATTCCTAACAATTGATGAGAAGAAAAATCATTAAAAGATTTTTTTAAAATAAAGAATACAAAACCAATTAAAAACATTTTTAAAAAATTTAAAAATAAAACACTATAAATTCTTTTATAAGATAATAAAAAACTCATTATTAAAAGATTAAAAACACTTATTAAAGAAGAGAAGAAATCAAAATATATTAAAGTTTGAAAAATACCTCTAATTTCCTCAATGTTATTATTATTTTTATTTTTATTTAAAAAATTAAAAATACTTTCCCATTGAAAACAAATAAATAACAAAGTCATAAAAGCGATAATAATAACGAATGTAAGAGTCTTTTTTAAAATTTGAAAAGTCTCATGAAAATTATTTTTTTCAATATTTTTATTAACTAAAAAAGATTGCGTTTCTTCAAAAGAAATTTCTATATTATAAATGATACCAATAAAGAAACTCACCAAACTATAAGTGGCGACTGCTATTACTCCATCATTAGTATTATTAATAATAGAAAAATTAAGAATAACTTTAGTTAAAATATTACTAATTCTAATAGAAAAAATAGATAAAAAAAGTTGAAATAATTTTTTTAAAAAATTTTTATCAAAAGAAGCTTTTTTCAAATTAATTCTAAAAAGATTTTTTTTATTAAAAATAATAAAAAGAGAAATCACAGTTAATAAAAAATCAGATATTAAAGTAGAAAGAGAAACATAAAAGACATATTTTTGTAATTCTTTTTTAGAGGAAAGTTCTCCGTCAGGTGTAATACAAACACAAAGAAAATAAGAAATAAATATTTTTAGAAAAAAATTAAATAAATTTAAAAAGAAAACTTTAGAATTATGTTTTTGAATTCTTTCAAAACCTAAAATAATCATATTAATGGTGACAAAAACTAAAGAAGATAAAGAAAGTAAAAAATAACTTCTTCCGTATTCATTTTCAATGAAATCTTTATTAATATTTAATAATTTTAAAAAAGGTTCTCTGAAATACATGAAAAAACTTAAAACAAAAATGACAAAGAAAAAAGAAAATACTAAAAAAAAATTAGATAATTTATGCATTTTTTCAAAGTTTTTTAAACTATATTCCCTGGCTATTAAAGAAATTCCGGCAATACTAATAGAAAAAACAAAAGTAAAAATTATTTTTTTAGCTCCATTAATTTGCGAAAACATACTTATTTCTTTTAAACCAAATTTATTTTTTAAGAAAAATAAATCAATATTATTAGAAATATTGTTAAAAACTAAATAAATCATCATAGGAAAAGAAGAAAATAAAATAAATTTCCATATGTTTGTTTCTTTCATTTTTTGTGTTTTTTTTTCTAAATCATTCATTTAAAAAAATACCCCTACCTTCTGAAGGCATAAGATTTTTTAAAAATTGTTATTATCGCCATCCGATACCTAATTTTTTCTTAACTTTTTTTATTTTTTGTTCTGCAATAAAACTGGAGTTTTTTGCTCCTTTTTCAAAAATATCATCTAAAAGAGAGTTTTTATTATAAAAAGTAAATTTCTTTTGAATTTCATCAATTTTTTCCACTACTATATCGGCAACTTTTTCTTTTAAAATTTGATAAGAAGAATTTAAAAAATATTTTTCAGTTTCTTCCATTGATAAATCTTTTAAAGCTGAATAAATGGTTAAAAGGTTTGAAATTCCTGGTTTTTTTTCTACATCATAATAAATTTTTTTATCTGAATCAGTTACAGATCTCATAATTTTTTGCCTAATAACCTTCAAATCTTCTGAAAGAAAAATACAACCCTTATCATTTTGCGGATCCAATTGAAAACTTTTACTCATTTTTTTAGTTGGTTCGGTCAAAGATTTAATTGTATGACCCATTTTTAAAAATTCAGGAATAACAAAAGTTTCTCCGTACAAACTATTAAAACGTTCAGCTAAATCACGAGTCAATTCTAAATGTTGTTTTTGATCTTGACCAACCGGAACCACATTAGCGTCATAAAGTAAAATATCTGAAGCCATTAAAAGAGGATAAGTATAATAAGAAGTTCTTATGTTTTGACTAGAATTATTTTTTTTCTGTTCTTTAAATTGGATCATTCGGTTTAATTCGCCTAAATAAGAAGTAGACTCCATTATATAACTCAAATAAGTATGTTGAACAACTTCTGATTGAACAAATAAATTAACCTGAGAAGGTTCTAAACCTGAAGCTAAATAAAGAGCCGCGATATTTTTAATTCTTTTCTTTAATAATGTTGGTTCTTGAAATTTTGTTAAAGCATGTAAATCAGCAATAAAAACATAAAAATCATACTCTTGATTAAATTTTTTTTGAAAATTAACTAACGGTTTAACGACTCCTAAGTAATTGCCTAAAGTTAAATCTCCAGTTGGCTTTATTCCCGTTACTAATCTTTTTTTTGCAATTGACATTTTTATCAACCTTTTTTTAAATTTAATTATTTTTTTAGTCGTATATAATTATATTACCTTTTAAAAAGCTTTTTTTATCATTAAATTTATTCTTAAAATATAGAACAAAGAAGAAAAGAAACGAAAAGAAAAAAGTTAAAATTAATATTCTAAAAAAAACCGCTGGTTTTCGTTTAATATTTTCCATTTTGAATAATGGTTCACCAAATAATTTTTTAATTTCTTTCCCATGATAAAAATGCTTTTTATGACATTGAATATTAGGATAAGGAAAAAAACATTTATCTCCTCCGTTTTTACAATTACGATAACCTTTATTAGAGGTGAATAATAATAATAAATAATAAAAAGAGAGGAATAAAATAGGGTGAATAAAAGTTAAAAATATTTTTCTAAAATTATTAAAATTCACTGGAACAAAAAAGAAAAAAAGAATGAAATAAGAAAAAGGTATTAAAACGTGTTGGGAAATGCTTAAAGCACACCAAATTCTATCAACTGAATCTTCTTTTCTTATAATTTGAACAAAATCACTACTTTCATAAATCCAAACCGGATGGAGGAAAAGGTTGTAAATAAAAGAAGTTAATAAAGCATCTACCATAATAATAATTATCAATAAAGAATGAAATTTTTTATTTTTAATTTTAAGAAAAAAAGATAATAAAATTAATAAAACCGCAATGTTCATTTGAAAAGTAAAATATTTTAAATATCTGAAAAAAACTTTTTTACAAAAAAAATTTCCTTCTTCTGCTTGAGAATTAAAAAAAGTTATTACGTCTGCCAAGATTGTAAATATAGTTAACGATAAAACAAAATAAAATAATTTTTTCCCTTTAGGGTTTAACGTATTTAAAAAATTAAGTTCCTTTTTTTCTATTATTTGGTTGGTATTCATTTTGTTTTTTAAATTATAATTCTTCCTTTACTTTGATAATTCAATAAATAATTTTATTTTAAAAATATCAAAGTAAAAATTTTTTTATGAAAAATGAAAAAATAATATATAATCATTTTAAAAATTAATTTTTATTTTTTATAAAATATTTTTTAACAATAAAGTAAATCAATTCTACCAATATAATGGCGACAATACCGTCTAAAATATAATGTTGTCTTAATAAGAAAGTTGAAAAATAAACCAAGATAGCTAAAAAAAATTGAATAAAAACTATTGATTTGGGAAACTTTTTTTTATTTTCACCACGAAAGACAATAAAACAAAACCAACTATTGGAAACATGAATGCTAGGTAATAAAAGATTTCTTTTATTTTCAATTCTATAAAGAAAAATTATCATTTTATTTAAAAAATTTTTATCATTTTCAATTAGTTTTTTCCATTGATCCGCTTCTTCAATGTTCAAAGGTAAAAGAAAAAAAATAACCATAGCAACAAGTAAAAACAAAAGTGAAGAAAAAAATAATTGCGTAATCGCTTTTTGATCTAAATATTTATAAATTAAATAAGGAGTTATACAAGCCCACCAAGCGAAAGAACCGAAATAAACTATTATCATAAGAGAATAAAAGCTATGATATTCAATTTTAATGAATAAATCTAAAATGCTTTTCGTTTTTCCGCTCATAATTTTGCAAGTAAATTCTTTGAAAAAATCAGTTTCATAAATTATTTCCGAAGAAATAAAATAAACCAATTGATAAGCAATAATTAAAAATAGTCCACCTAATATAAAATTTTTTAACTTTATTTTTTCTTCTTCTCTTGTTTTAAAATTAATATCCATATTTTTTCATCTTTATCTTTTTATTTTTAAAATTTTCCCTTCATAAGAAATTGATTAAAAATGAAATAAAAATTTAACTTTATTATACTACATTTTGATTATAAAATAAAGGAAAAAAAATTAAACTTTAAAAAGAATCAATTAAAAAAATTTAAAGAAAAATTGCTTTTTTAAATGTGCATAACTTTTTTTATCATAAACAAAAAGAATGTTTTTTAAGTCTTTTTATAACATTTAAAAAAATTATTTTTTGTGCATAACTTTTTTTAATTCAAAAAATAAAAAAATCATTTTCACTTATTTTCCATCTTTTTTAAAAAAGTATTTTTCTTCTCTTAAAATATTGAAAATTTAATTCTTTGCACAAAAGAAAAACAATTGTGCATAACTCCTTTTTCAATGTGCATAACTTTTTCTTCTCTATTTGAAAAGAATGTTTTTAAAATCTTTTTTTATCTTTTTGAAAAAATATTTTTTGTGCATTCAATTGTGCATAACTTTTTTAAAATCATTCATTTCATAATTCTTTGCACATTTTTTTATGACAAAAATATTTTCTATTTTTTTTCTCTTTCTGAAAATGAAAAGATCATTTTTCAAAAGATGAATTTTAGAACTTTTTCCAAAAAAGAAAAAAAATTTACATCAACAAAAATTGTGCATAACTATAAAAAAATGTGCAATTAATAAGCAAAGATTGTGCAATTAATTTTTTTTTATCCTCTAAAAATGGATCTTTTTTTAATTCTTTGCACATTTTGCCTTTTACTAATTATAATAATAAAATATATTATTTTTTAATTATTTTTAACTTTTTAAAAAATATTTAAAGAAGAAATAATTTTTTATTTAAAAGAATTAAATTTTATTTATGATAGAATATAAATATAATTTTACTTTTAGAGTCTTATTAAATTTTTAAAAAATATTATTCAAAAAGTAAAAAAACTAGAATTCAAAAACTAGAAAACAAATAAATATTAAAAATATAAATAGAAAAAAATTTTTCAAAAATAAAAGTGGTGTAAAATGAAAATTATTTTCGATGGACAAGAGCAAGGGAATGTATACGATTTTGTTGAAAAATTAGGGTTTCCTAAGGAACATGTTAAAAAATTTAATAACGAAGAAGAAGAATTTTTTTTAGTCACTAAAACAGTTAAATTTGGAGAAATTTCTGATGAAATAGAAAATTTTTTAGAAAAAAATTCTCATTTAGCGATCGGAGTGGCTGTTTCCGGCAACAAAAACTATGGTTCTAATTTTGGAAAAGCGGGCGAATTAATTTCTAAAAAATTTAATATACCTTTAATATTAAAATTCGAAGGGAAAGGGTTTTCTGAAGATATAGCTTTTTTACAAAAATGGTTAAAAAACTATAAAAAAGAAAATAAAATAATGGATCAAAATATGTCTCAAACAAAAAAC
>NZ_JABUOH010000028.1 GCF_013391955.1 Candidatus Phytoplasma pruni | reverse complement strand
ATAAAAAAGCTTTTTTATAGCTAAATTAACCGAGTAAAATTAAATCTTAATAATTATATATTACTTTATTTAAAAAACAGGTTAAAAAAGCTAATTTTTGCCTTATTAAAAGGATTTATTTAATAAGTAAAGTTGTCTTTTGTATATTTTTAATCTTTTTGCTTGCCTTTTTGTCGAAATATCAATATATTTTAATAATACTAAATATTTATTAATATCAATATAGTTATAAGGTTGTTCTTTAGTAATGAGAATAATTTTTTTCAAAATTAAAGTTATTAAAAAATTTAATTGTGGTAAAAGAAAAGAATTCGGTAAAGGAGTCTTGATAGAATGAAAGAGGGATTTTTTTGATAATTTTTAGATATTTTCGCATTTTGGTTTTTGACTTTTTCTCGGTGATATTGTGTTTATTATTTAAATAAAAAAGACCTTAAAAATTAGGGTCTTTGAGGAAAGGAATTATTTTTTGTTGATAAAAGATACTTGTTCTTTTAAGCTTATTTGAAGGTGATTTCATATAATTGATGGGCTTGTTGTTTGTCTTGGGGAGTTATGTCTGTGTCGCGGAGGGTTTTGATGTGTTTGCCGGTGATGGGGTCGGAAATATTGATATAGGAGAGAGTACCGTCAAGGTTGTAGTAAGTTTCTTTGGCGAGTTTGTTGGTTTGAGGGTCAAATTCTAAGATGACATTAATATAGAGACTAGAATTATAATAAGCCAATTTGATTAATTTTTCCTCAGCGTTGTAGTAGGCGGATTTTTTCGAGCCATCAGGGAAATACTGAATTGTTTTAGAGGGTTTGCCAGTTTTATGGTTGTATTCGTTAATCAATTCAATTGAATCATCGGGGTTATAGTGAGTTTCTTTGGTTTTTTGGTTATATTCAGTGATGAATTTGTATCCGGATTTTAAAATGATAGTTGATGGTTCAGAGTTGGGATTGGAAATAGTTAAATATTCTAATAATTTGTTTTCGATTTCTTCTTGGGGATCAGATAATTTTATAGATATTATTGTCACAACAACTCCATTTGTCATGTAAATAACATCTTCTAATTCATTTGGAGTTTGTGTTTTTGCGTGATCGATTCCTGAACTCAATTGTTCGAATGTTTGTTTTACAGTAGAAGAAGTTTTAAGTGCCTGTTTTTTTATTAAAGTGTAATAATTTTGAGTACTTTTGATTTGTTTTTCGAGCATAGGAGATATATCAGACAAAGAAATAGAAGTTTCTTCGTCTAAAATATGTTTTAAAATTTGTTCAAAAGTTTGTCGTGAAACAGAAGTTTTTTCATTCATAGGGGTTGGTTTTTTAGATATATCATCTAATTTTTGCTTTACTGTTTCTGATTCT
>NZ_JABUOH010000027.1 GCF_013391955.1 Candidatus Phytoplasma pruni | reverse complement strand
TTTTTTTTAAAAAAACGGTATTAGTATAAGTGAAAGGATTATTAGTTTTATTTTTTATTATTTTTTTATTAAAAATTCGAGTCCAAACAACCGGCCCCAGTAAGGTAAATAATAGAAATAAGCAAAAGTAAACCAATAATTAAGAATGAATCAGCTATGATTAGATCATAAGGTTCTTCTATGAGATAAATTAAACGATTTATGTTCCACCTTTTGAAAAAATTAAATAAAATTTCAAAACTCTTTTTACCTTTTTCAAAATCAGAAAAACGATAATAAAAAAACAAATTAGTTATGAAAAAAAGAAAAACCGAAATGAAAAATTTAATAAAAACACTTTTATGTGTTACAATTTTAACCTCTTCAGAAGAGATTGGATTATGTTTAATTATAGAACGAATCTTTTTATTGGTATCATTGTTATTGTTTTTTGCTTTTAAAAAACTTTTAAGTTGTCTGCTTTCGGATGGATTTATAAGATAATCTAAAATGCTCATTTTTGCATTCTCCTTTGTGAAAAATAATTATTGATGCATTTGTTTCTTGGCTATAATTTTTTTTAATTCATAGACTTCTATATTAT
This sequence comes from Candidatus Phytoplasma pruni, assembly GCF_013391955.1. Lineage (GTDB taxonomy): Bacteria > Bacillota_I > Bacilli_A > Acholeplasmatales > Acholeplasmataceae > Phytoplasma. Next base: position 26,408 of record NZ_JABUOH010000027.1, on the reverse strand, counting down.
TTAACTAAGACGATAGAAAGCAAAAAAAGCACTTTTATCATAATGATTATTTATATTTTACTCCTTCTTTTTTCAAAAGTCAAGGAACAAAAGGTCATTTTCTTGCAAAAAGTTTTCAGATAGAAAAAAAGATCCCCAATTTAGGGATCTTTTAATGAAATAAGTTTTTCTTATAAACAATTATTATTGTTAATTCTTATTAAGTATGACATATGATATAATTAAGATAACCAATACAAAGAATAATATAAAAATTTTGAAAGCGTTTTCTTTTAAAAAATGGTTTTTTTCTTGCTTTGTCATTTCGCCTATTATAAGGGCAAGGTTTTTGCCAAACACATAAAGAACAGAAAGACTTACAAAAGGGTAAAAAATAATATTTAAAAACCAAGGAGCATCTTTAAAAAATTCAAAACCGAACAAAAAAGTCGATACAAGCACTATTAAAATGTCGAAAAACAAATTTAATTTTATAAAAAAACTTTGTTTTTGTTTTGTTATTTTAGTAATTATTTCCGTCAATACATTTATCCCTAAAAAAGCTTTATTTTTAATAGCTGTTAAGTAATAACCGGTGCCGAAAAAAATCATACCAACGGAAGTGTCTAAAAATATAACTGAAAACAATTCGGTTGTTGAATTACTGGAACGAATGTACGACACTCCACCAAAGTACTTTCTCAAATTGAATTCGTTTGTATCATTGTTATTTAATACATAACAAGAATATATCTTATCGCGATAATTTTTTTTCAAGAATAAAAATAACATCATTAACACAATAGAAAAGACTGCCCACGCGAAAAAAGACCTTTTTAACGTCTTTTTTGCGAAAAAGAAACTGCCTATTATTAACATGAACAAAGTGAAACCAATTAAAAAAATAATTAAAATTAAGAGCAAATCCGGATTATTATGGTTGAATAATTTGCTAGCGATGACAGCAATTCCGCCATTTCCGCCGGGATTGGCTCCTTGACTGAAAAGGTCCAATTTGTAGTGCTTTTCAAAATTCTTTCCTGATAAAACAATAAAGAATAAGCCTAAAGTAGATAACAATACTCCAATAAAAATTTCTACATAAGGGCGATATGTTGGATCTTTTTTCTGGGATTTTTTCATTTTTATATCCTCATGTTTTCGTTAAAATTAAAAAATATTAATTTTTTTTGCCTTGATATAAAGAAACAGGGTTAAATTTTTTATTTCTAACTACATCAACTAAAAAATGGCTTGATTCTTCAATATTTCTAGTATAAGTTTCGTATTTTTGGTTTCCATTTTCATCTTTAAAAAAATGATGAATTTGAACAACGTTTTCAGAAGGAAATTCAATTGCAAAACCTACACTTTTTTTATAATAATCATTATAAACATTAAAAGTGATTAGTTCTTTTATATTTTCAGAATCATCATTTTTTTTCATTCGATAATCGTTGCCAATTCTTAAACCTGGAACTGCAAATTTGCCGAAAAAACCTAAAACTTTCCCTCCAGTTTTTTTAGCCGCTTTAGTTGCAGCTTTATTTCCTGCTGATTGTAATTTTTTTTGAGATTTATTTTGCAAATAATTTTTGAAACGTTCTTTAGCAAAATCTTTTGCAACAACTTTGCCCAATGTAAGAGAGCTTTTAGAAGTTTCTTTAAAGACCTTGTTTCCATCTACTTCAGGAAACTCTTTATTTCTCAGCGCTTCAGGAAAAGTTATTGTATCTAATACATTGTTAAGTGTAAACGAAAACTGATCGCATTTGCAAAAAGTAACGTTTACTTCTTTAATTTTATACAACTCATTTTCATCAAAATAAAAAATTCCTTTTTCAGGTTCATAGACTAAATTCAGTTGAGCAACATCGTTTAAATTGGCTATTTTCATTTCTGTATCATTTATAAACTTGTCATTCAAACCTGCTATATCGGTTATATCCAAAGCCGCTCCTAAGAAGGGTACAGAGCCTACGGCATTTTTGGCCGCTTGTTTTTCGTTTAACCATTCTTTATGAGCGATGCAAGGAACAAATGGAGTTATTTCGCTTAAAGAATAAAAATCGCGTTTGTTATTGTCCAGAAAAGAACCTGTTTCATAACGCCATCCTAAATGTATATGTTTTTTATTGTCGTCTTTGTGATATTCTTCAGGGTTAAAAGCATGAACGTGTTTTCCAGTAAATAAAGTCAAAAAAGTGATAAAAAGCATTAAAGTAGTTGCGAATTTTTTTCTAAATTTGCTTATATTTTTTGTCATTAAACAAACCTTCTTTCATATTTATATTTTTTCTATATCAAAATATTGGAAATATTTTTTTATATTAAATAAAATATGATAGTCCATTTCAATCAATCCCCCTTAACCATACCAAAGTGCCCTGACTGAAATCTCTCGTTGAATCGATATGATTATTTATATTATAATCCTTCTTTTTTCAAAAGTCAAGGAACAAAAGGTCATTTTCTTGCAAAAAGTTTGGAGATAGAAAAAAAGATCCCTTTTTTAGGGATCTTTGCAAATATAAACCAAATCTTTGGCAAAAAAATACTGAAAATGTTATTTTGAAAGATAAGTCAAGCCGGAAACAATAGTCAAGTAAGCGAAAACAGATGTTATAACAAAACCTAAAAAATAAATCTTTTGCAAAATTGATTTAAGAGCCATCCCGGTCATATAATTGGCGGTTAACAAAATTATTAAAGAAATGGTTCCCACAATAATGGTCCACAAAACACCATTAAAAAAGCTGTTTTTAGCTTCTTTTTTAATTACTTCGTCGCTTTGAGAAAAAGTAAATTGATTAAATTTGATGACGTTTTTTTGAACTGTTCTAATAAAATCTCTTTCAAAATAAGATATACCTAACCATTTAAAAAATTTAACATACCTAATCCACCAAAATATCATAGTATCTACTTTATTAGGCATTTCTGAACGGGATTTGTTGCAGTCATAATGATCAATCGTTAACTTATTAGGATCACAATCTTTAAAATAAATATTTCTACCTTTATTCATTTTGAAAGAAAAGTAAGAAAAAAGACCGATCATAAAAGGACCTATGGTTGGACCGAACAACAAGACATGTCCCCAAGTCATATCTTTTTTGGATGTTATTTTGGGATCTTTCCAAAAAATAAAAACACTTAGAAACAGCAAAGCATAGAGTAATAAAAAAGAAATCATTCTGATATGAGTTTTTTTCATAAAATATCTTTTATCTCCTTTTACGGGAATAATTGTTAAAAAAACTTTATTACCAATTGAATTAGATGTCAATTTATATATGTATGATTGTTTATATTATACTCTAAATAATGTTAATGTCAAGTGGAAATATTTTTTTGCCAAAAAAAACAAAAAATCCGTTTTAAGGGATTTTTTGAGACTTGATAATTGTATATTTACCTTTAATGGAAAATCAAACGATTGATTCCAGCAAGTTAAATTCTTTCTTTCGTGCATATATTTCCGAACAATCGTTCAAAAATAGACACAATTCTGCTTAAAATTTCTATGATAGAAAACAAAATTAAAACAATAGATGTGAATAATAAATTCACTATTAACCAATCAAACTTTTGAGGCATTTCTTGTTCTATGAAATGATCTAAACTTTCTAAAGATAAAACCCATATTAAAGCGCCGATTATAAAATCTAAAATAGAAAAAGCGATCGCAATCAAACTAGCTACGATAGTATCAGAATTCAAATAATTTATTCTTTTGATGATAAAATACATTTCCATCGCCCAAGACAAAAATAATAGCGAAATGATTAAACTGCTCAATTTATCATTGGTTTTAATTTTTTGAGAATAATATAAAAAAGATAATACAAAAACAGTTAATATGGTACCCATTACAGAAGTAAACAACAATATTAAAGTAAAAATCGCTTCTTTTCGTACAATGGGGAAAAAAGCAAGCATTTTTAAAAGAAAGAGGTTAGAACCGCCTAAAAAGCCGACAAAAATAGATGACAAAAGTAGACCATACTTTAAAAGCCGATTGTAAACATAAGTTCCTAATTCAACAAACAAGGTTATTATTGAAATGGATCCGAAAAATATTATAAAAAAACAAATTGGCAATAAATATAAAAAAATATTTTTTAATTCTTCTTTTTTTGTTTCGTCATCAAATATTTTTATTGATCCATTATGTAATATATCGTATAAATCACAATGTTTGATTGATAAAAAATAAGTTAAAAAAACAGAAGCAATTAAAACCATCATTAAAATAGCAAATTTAGTAAAGACACTTTTATAAGTCGTTGTTTTGACCTTTTTGTCAACTTTATTTTGTTTTTGCAAATAATGAATTCTTTTTTGTACTTTAGGTTTCAATTTTCCTTCTCTATTTAAAAAAATTCTTGCATTTTTAGAAGGATTGAACAAACGTTCATAAAGTTTTCTATACATAGCGATAAATTCTCGTTTCTTCTTTTTATTTTTTTTAAAATGCGTTAAATAAGAATTGCCCTGACTAAAATCTCTCGTTGAATCGATATGATTATTTATATTATACTCCTTCTTTTTTCAAAAGTCAAGGAACAAAAGGTCATTTTATCTCCAAAAAAGATAATTCTGCAAACTTCAACCAATCCTTTATTATTATACTTTTTAACAAAAGATACCTTTTTATTTAAAATTTTGTTTATTTTAGTATAATAATAAGGTATAATAAAGTGAAATAATTATTTTCTTCGAAATATAAATATTATTTGACGAAGTAAGAACGTGATAATAGAGAATTAAATTTATTTTATATTAATTTTTTCATAAAATAAATATACTTATGTTTATATATATTTGTTTCTTTTGGATTTTGATTCTGATGCTTGTGTATTTTATTGAAATATATCATTTTAAAGCTGGTTTATTTAAGAATTAAAATTTTTACATTTATTTAATTTTATCAATGAAACAATATTTGTTATTATGAGTATTTTTTGTATAAATAAAATTAATAGTAACATTGACTTTATTATTTAAATCTTAAATAGATAAATATTCTTACTTGCACATTAATAAAGATAAATAAATTGATTATATATTTTTTATTCAGTAGAACATGAAAAAAACCAGACATCAAACAACATTAAGATTAATGGATATTTTATCAAAATTTTATCTTTTTTAATTAAAAAATATTTTTTTAATATAATGAAAGATAATTCTATACTCAACTAAAGTAGGGTATATTATATTTCTTAGGAAAATAAAATTTTTTTATTAAATAGAAAAATTATTATTAATAGAAATAGAGGAAAAAAAATAAATGAGTATATTATTCACAGATTTAAATTTATTGCCACAAACAGAAAAAGCTTTAGAAGAGTTAAATTTTTCAACTCCTACATCAGTTCAAGCTATGGCAATACCAGAAATGATACAAGGTCATGACATTATTGTTCAATCTCAAACTGGAACAGGGAAAACTTTCGCTTTCGGCATCCCTACTATTGAAAAAATTGACCCAAAATTAGCTAAAACACAATCTTTAATATTGTGCCCTACAAGAGAGTTAGCTTTACAAGTTTCTCAAGAAATTAAAAAATTGTTAAAATTTCACAGAGAAATTAGAACAGCAGTAGTTTACGGTGGAGAATCTTACATTAAACAATTCCATCAACTTGATTTAAAACCGCAAATCATCATTGCTACTCCTGGTAGAATGATCGATCTTTTAGATAGAAAAAAAGTTGATTTATCAGCAGTTAAAATTTTAACTCTTGATGAAGCTGATGAAATGTTAAAAATGGGTTTCCAAGACGCTTTAGAAACTATTTTAAGCCAAATTCCTAAAGAAAAACAAACAGCTTTATTTTCAGCTACTTTGCCTTTTTCCATTAAGAAAATAGCTTCTAAATACCAAAATAACCCTAAAGTATTAAAAGTTTTACAACAAAATATCGCTGTTAAATCAATTGAACAATTTTATTACATTGTTAAACATTTTGACAAAAGTAAACTTTTAGTTCGTCTTTTAGATCAAAAAAACCCTGAATCAGTAATTATTTTCGCTAATACGAAAAAAGACGTTGATAACATCTTATCTTACTTACAAGAAAGAGATTTTTTAGCTGACGCTATTCACGGCGATTTAAAACAAAACCAAAGACAACACGTAATGAATAGTTTCCGTAAGAAAAATATTAAAATCTTGGTTGCTACCGATGTAGCTGCTAGAGGATTAGATATTGATGATATTAAAATGGTTATTAACTTTGATTTACCGCATGAAGACGAAGTATACGTCCACAGAATCGGTAGAACTGGTAGAGCTGGTAAAAAAGGTGTTGCTTACAGTTTAATCAGCGTTCAACAAGTTTCTCAATTGAAAAAATTAGAAAACTATTTGAAAGAAAAAATTACTGCTGTGACTATTCCTTCAATAGAAGAAATTAAACAAGAGCAAAATAAATTGTTTGAAACTAAAATTGTTGAATTAATCGAACAAAATCCAGAAGAAAATAATAAAGCAGCAACTTTAACAGAAGCTTTATTAGAAAAATTCGATGACAAAACTATTATTAACAATTTATTAAGTTACTTAATGCCTAAGAGTAAAAAATATGAAGAAATAGCTGAACCAAAATCATTCGGCGGTTCTTCACGTTACCAAAACGCTCGTAACAATTACAGAAACAACAACTTTAGCAGATTCAACAATTCTAATAGTTATGGTTCTGGCAATAGAAGAGAAAATTACGGCGGAAGAAGCAATTCTAACTTCTCCAATAATAGCAATAAATTTGGTAGATTTGGTGGCAGAGACCAAATGACTGAATTAACTATTAATTTAGGTAGAGAAGATGGAATTAATCCACCAGTCTTTTTAAAAATTTTAAGCGATAAATTTAACGTTTATGGCAAAAATATTGGAAACATCAAACATCTTTCTAATAAAACTGTTTTTGAAATTGCTGATCGTTTCGTTAAACAAGTTCAATCTAAAGACAATGTTTATTACGAGAAAAAACTTTTACAAATTCAATCAAGATAACAATAAAATCCCCTTTAATTGACTAAAAGATTTTATTTTATCATAACATTAAAACCAATTTGTTATAAAAAAACAAATTGGTTTTTTCTTTTATTGAGGGAATATTTTTTCGTTCTTTTTTATTTATCAAAAGAAGGTTAAAAAAGTTTTTTATATAAAACAAAAAAGACAAAACTTTGAATTTATCGGAAGTTTTGTCTTTTTATTTTATAAAGATATCTAATGTGCTTTTATTAAGTTTTAATGGCTTTTTTGTTGAGTTTTTTCACTATTGTTTAAATAAATAAATCTTTCATATCTGTTTCGTAAATTTTTTTGTTTTTATAAAGTTTGTTTATAGTATTTAATAATTTATCATTTTTATCTGTTAAAGATGATTTTCCTTCAGTTATCTCTGTTGTCAATTCTTCCCCTTTTTTTCGGTTAAACTTTTAGAAGATATTGACGATATGGAATTTTCGAACAATTCAAAAGCTTCGTCATAAGCATTGTTCACCATTTGATGAATCGATTTTTGCGTTTCAGTGTCCATTTTAGAATTAAAAACCATTAAAGGTATTTTATTACTAGAACTTGCAGCATTAGAATCAGGCAACATTCCGTATTTAGTCACCATTTGAGACGCTAATGAATAAGCTTTTTTATAATCATCGCTAGCTCCTACGCTAAAATTTCCTTTTCCGTAAAAAAACTCTTCTGCAATTCTTCCGCCTAAAGAAATTTGAATGTTTTTTTCTAAATCTTTTTTAGTAGGCAAATTGCTCGTTTTTTTAGGCAAAAACAAAGTATAACCACCAGCTTGTCCTCTAGGTTCGATCGTTACACGCACAACTTGACGGTCTAATTTATGAGCTAATATAGCATGTCCCATTTCATGTATCGCCACTCTTACTTTATCTTCGTTGTTTAATTCATTGGTAGAAACCGGACCTAAAAGAACTTCATCCATTAAATTATATATTTCTTCATCAGAAACTTCCGAAGGTGGAGTTTTTTTCTTTGCAATTTCTTTAGCTTTTTTAGTTAGCGAATCAATTTGAGCAGCGCTGAAACCGAATTGATGAATTGTCTTGGCAATTTCTTCAATTCTTTGTTCTAGGTTTGCTTGGTTTTTTTGGGAAGATATTTTTAAATCATATCTTTTCAAACTACCTTTTAATATTTTTTCAGTAGTTTTTAAATCTGGCAAGCCCATATATATGTGTTTGCCTAAACGACCTTGCCTGGTTAAAGCATCGTCTAAAAGGTCAAATCTATTAGTCGCCCCCAATAATAATGGCTTGTGGTTCGTTTTTATTTTTATTAAAACCATCTAAATTGGCTAATAAAGCATTTAAAGTAGCTTCATGTTCTGAATGGTTATTATCATCACTTTTACTTCTTGCTCTACCGATGGTTTCAATTTCATCAATAAAAATAAAATAAGCCTGTCTATTGTCTTTGATCGCTTTTTCTTTCGCTGCTTTAAAAAGACTTCTAATTCGGGAAGCACCTACACCAACGTATTTTTCAACAAAATCGGAACCGGTGGCGGAATAAACAGGACTTATTCCTTTCAGTTCTCCTGCTAAAGTTTTAGCCAAAAAGGTCTTACCTGTTCCTGGCGGTCCATAAAGTATAACTCCTCTTTCTACTTCGCCTGTTTTAGGATTCTTAGCGTATTCTACTAATTTTTTTAATTCGTTTTTTTCGTTTTCATAACCATAAAAATTTTCAAATTTTTTATCATAAGTTTTGATCAATTTATCATTAGCCCATGAATTTTCTTCTTTATTTACCGCAGCTTCACCCGACATCGTTTTGGTTATTAAGTAAAAAACACCGATAATTAACAAAACATTCAATAAGATACTAGTGATATTTTTGATAATATTGAGCCAATCTTTCTTTTTACGAGGGCTTTTATTAGGATTGTTTTGCTCAAAATGCAAAAACTCATCAAAATTGTTAAAATTTTGTGTCATAAATGTATTCAATTCCTTTTAAAATTTTATTGTTTAATAAAAAAATTGCGTCACTGTTTTAATTTTTCTAAATATTACTTTCTTTTTTGGAAACATTTTTTTAATAAAGTCTAAAATATTTTAACAAAAAAAGTTAATAATTTATGAATTAATAACAATATGATAACATATTTTAACCAATTATCAAACGATATCATTGAAGAAATTTATTTATTTTTATTAAGAAATTAACAAAAGAGCCGTTTCCTTTCAAAGAGAAACGGCCAGGAAAAATAATTTTTTTCAATTAATAGCGGCGTTTTTGATTTTTATTTGCAGAATTAAGGAAAATATATAAAACTATTAAAGTCAAAAGGATAATATAGAAATTCTGTTTAATCCAAGTATACAATTCAGAAGAATGAGTATTTTTAAGACGATAATTTTTGATAAAATCATATATTTCTTGTTGAATTTTCTTTTCGGTAACATCAGGTTGTTGCGATTCTTTTTGCGCCACTAAAAAAGCCCCTTTGGAAATCAATTCAATGGTTTCGGTGTTAGGTTGCTCTTCTAAAATACGATCGATTAAAATGTATTGATGCACCGTTGCGGACACTTTTTCTTTTAATCTTTCTTCAAAATTATTTTCATATGTCTTTATTTCTTGTTGCAAAAGATCCACTATTTCTTCTAAAGAAAAATTGGTAAAAAATAAATGTTTTTTAACTTTATTTTGCAAAAGAGTTATTAAAGAGTTTTTTTCATAATCCACTATCTCAATATGCAATTTAGGGTATATTGTTTGCCATGTTTGATAAAAAAGTCTATCTATTAATAAAGCGGAATTTTCTTTAATATTGGCTTTGACTTCGTCTAAAGAAATATGGTTTTTTCTTTTCATTAAATTCACTAATTCGTTATAAACTGCTTTTTTCAAATCGGTTTGGAATTGCTTGATTTGTTGAGAAGTGAAAAGCATATTATTTAATTTTAATTCTTCAATAATACGGTCTATTTGTTGTTCTAATATTTTTTGTTTGTTAACTTCTAAATAATTTTTAGTTTCTGATAGGAGCGTAAATTGCATTTCCTCTAAATTTAAAATATGAGGAGTACCCATTAAAACTGCCAATTTACCGGCAATTATTTTTTTAATTTCTAATTTATCGTTTTCTTCGATTAAAAGATTTTGAGCTACTATTTGACTAAAAACATTATTTATTAAAGGTTGTTTAACCTTTTCCTCTAAAAATGTCAAAATAAATTGTTCTATTTCTTCTTCGTTATTATTGATTTCGCTAGCTTTTTGTAAAACTTGTGTTTTAAAAAAAGCATTATTCCTTAAAAAAGGATATTTATAGTAAAATTTATCTATTAACATTTGCGCTGTTTTTTGATTGATTTTTAATTTTTCATAGTCCCAAACTAAATAAATTTGACTAACTTTGCCCATGCCTGTATTTAAAATTTCTTCTAAACTATCTATTTTTTGTATTTCTGAACGTCTTTTGGTAGGGTCTGTATTTTCTTTATCTTCGAAATAAACACCTAATAAGCCTTCTGGCAAAGGATTTTCATCATTATATGTTTTTTTGATTTTTTCTTTATCATCAGAAAAGGAAATGCTTTCTATTTCGTGGTTTAGATATTTATTATAGCCGGCTTTTTTATCTTTTTGATAATGATTATTGATTAAATCAAAGTATTTCTTTTCAGAAAAAGAAAGGGAGCTATCTTTAAAAAGATGTTTCAAAGGGATATTTTTATATTCCTTCATTGTTGCTAAAAAAGTCACATCTGGTTTGTCATGGGTATGTTTTCCCCAATCTACTAAAGTTTCTGATTGTGAAATCCTATCAAAAGCCAATTGCAAGTCAATAGGCAAAATGTTTAAATGGTGATGCGTTTGAATAGCTATCCCTGCCGCTTGGATTAAAATTTCTTTTATTTTTCTTGGAGTTTTTAAAAAATTTTTACCGAATTTACAAATTTGTTCCATAATTTTTTCTAAATATTTATAAGCACGAACATCTAATTTATATTTTTTAGCCATTATTTTAGCAAAAGTTTTCAATTCTTCTTCTTTCCAATAATCTAATTCAATCAGTTTATTAAAACGGCTTAAAATGGCGATATCTATTTCATCTTTAAAGTTGGTGGCTGCTATAATAAAAACAGGTTTATCAGGATCTGTATAAATACCTTCGATTTGTGATAAAAAAGAGGAAATCATATTCCCATGGTCTGAAGTTAAACCATCAGTATTACGTTTTCTAAAAATACTTTCACATTCGTCGATAAAAATAATGCACGGAGAATGTTTGCGCGCTTCTTCGAAAAGATTTTCTATAATTCTCGGTCCTTCTCCTACATAACTGCGGGAAAAATCTGCAGAAGTAACGGCGTAAAAAGGTAAACCTGATTCTTTAGCAAAAGCTTCGGCTAAATATGTTTTACCGGTTCCTGGCGGTCCGTACAATAAAACTCCTTTAGGTGGATTTTTAACACCCATTTTTTTATATTCTTCAGGATTCTTTAAATAAGATAAGCTTTCTACAAGTTGTTCTTTTTCCTTTTCCATCCCGATAACATCTTTAAAACTGTGTAAACGAGCAGTATCTTTTAAAAATCTAGAAGTTCCTATTTCTGTTTGTGTTAATTTGATTCTTTCTTTGGCTCCGTCTTTGAATTCTTTTTTCATTAATTCAAATATTTCTTGATATTTAGCTACACTCAATTGATCGCTTTGTTCTTTTTGTTTTTGCGATTTTTCAATGATAGTTTCTAATTTATCTATAGTTTTATCATAAAAATCTTTTAAATATTTAAATTCTTGATCGTTCTTTTTTAACGCTTTTTCTTGCTCTTGGATGTTAAAATGAGCAGTTCTTAATTGTTCTTTAGTTTTGTCTAGTTGGGTTTGATTCTCTTTTAAAATATTTTTTTGTTGATTAATGGTTGATTGTAAAGAATTCTTTTCTTTTTGACTTAAAGTTTGAAGAGTTTGAATTTCTGTTTCTTTTAACAATAATTCTTTTTCTAAGTTATTTTTGTCTGTTTGCAGTTTTTGGATAGATTGTTCTTGTTGCGTTAATTCTTGTTTTTGAGCTGCAATATCGCTCATTAACGTTTGTATTTCGGCAGTTAATTTATTTTTGTCTTTTTCTAAAAGATTATTTTGTTTTTCTCCATCTCTTAATTGAGTTTGTTTTTGTTCTAATTCAATATTTTTGTTTTTAATTTCTTCTGATTTTTGATCTATTTTAGCCATTTGTTCGGTAATTTGTTTTTTTAGTTCATCAATATCAGTTTGTCGTTGTTCTAATTGTTTTTGATAATCTTGGATATTTTTTTTAAGTTTTTCTATCTCTTTTTGAGAAGAATCTAATTTATCTTTAGTTTGATTTAATTGGTTTTGATTTTCTGCTAAAAGATCTTTTTGTTGATTAATGGACTCTTGTAAAGATTGTTTCTCTTGTTGGCTTAAAATTTGCAGAGTTTTAATTTCTTGTTCTTTGGATGATAAAATATTTTCCCAAGTAGTTTTCTCTGATTGTAGTTCTTTTATGGATGTTTCTTGTTGAGATAACTTATTTTTAAAAGCATTAATCTCACTCATTAAAACGTTTATTTCGTTGGTTAAACGGTTTTTTTCTTCTTCTAAAAGAGTGTTTTGTTGTTCTTTTTGGGTTAATTCAGCTTGTTTATCCTCTAAAGCTTGCACTTTTTGTTTAATTATTTGGTTATTACGGTTGATTTCTTCACTTTTAGCCTTTATTGTACTTTGTAAGGTGATAATATCTTCTTTTTGTCGGTCTAATTGTTGTTGATATTCTTGGATGGTTTTTTTAAGCTTGTCTATTTCTTTTTGAGAAGCCTCTAATTTATCTTTAGTTTGGTTTAATTGGTTTTGATGCTCTGCTAAAAGATTTTTTTGTTCATCAATAGTCCCTAATAAAGATTGTTTTTCGTTTTGACTTAACTTTTGATGATGTTTAATTTCTTCTTCTTTGAATAATAATTGTCTTTCTAAAGTGGTTTTATCTGTTTGCAATTCTTGAATAGAAATTTTTTGTTGTGATAATGTTTCTTTTTGAGAATTGATATCACGGATTAAAGCGTTTATTTCGTTAGTTAAACGGTTTTTTTCTTCTTCTAAAAGAGTGTTTTGTTGCTCTTTTTGGGTTAATTCAGCTTGTTTATCCTCTAAAGCTTGCACTTTTTGTTTGATTGTTTCGTTATTGTGGTTAATTTCTTCACTTTTAGCCTGTATTTGGTTCTTTAAGCCAATAATAGCTTCTTCTTTTTGCGCAATCTGTTCTTGATATTCTTTGATTACGGCATTAAGTTTTTCAATCTTTTCTTGGGCAGAACTTAATTGTTCTTGTGTTTCGTCTAATTGTCTTTGATTGTCTGATAAAATACTTTTTTGATAATCAATAGTCCCTATTAAAGCTTGTTTTTCGTATTGGCTTAAAGTTTGATGAGTTTCTATTTCTTGTTTTTTAGCTAATAACTGATTTTCTAAAGCTGTCTTATCTTTTTGTAGTTGTTGCACGCTCAATGCTTGTTGCGACAACTCTTCTCTTTGAGTATCAATATTACGGTTCAATTCTTTGATGTCGTTATTTAAGCGATTTTTATCTTCTTCCAAAAGATTATTTTCTTTTTCTCTTTGGCTTAATTCCGTCTTTTTAGCGTCTAATTCCTGTATTTTTTGTTGTATTAAATCGTCTTTAGCGGTAATATCGTTTTTTTGATCAAAAATTTGTTTTCTTAAAGACAGGATGTCTTCTTGATTTTTATCCAGCTGATTTTGTTGCTCTTGCATTAACAAATTAAGCCTTTCGACGGTTGTTTGAACTGAACTCAATTGTTCTTGTGTTTCATCTAATTTTTTTTGTTTGCCTTTTAAAAGGTTTTTTTGGGTTTCAATAAAGGCTATTAAACTTTGTTTTTCTTCGTTTTGCAATTTTTGTTGAGATTGGATTGTACGAATTTCTTCTGTTAACCTTTGTTCTATGCCTGTTTTTTCCTCTTGAAGAGAAACGATCTCTTGTTGTTGAGAAGATAAAATATTTTCTTGTCCTTGGATATTTTTAATTAATTGATCAATTCTGGCTATTAATTGCTTTTTTTCTTGTTCGTTGGCAAGATTGTTTTGATTTGCAAGATTTAAACGTTCTTTAACCGTGTTTAGCTCTCTTATTTTGTCATCCATATCTTGGGATTGTTGTTTAATAAGAGTGTTTTTTTCGTGTATTTTAGTTTCTAAGCGATTTATTTCTTGGTGTTGTTGATTGATGGTTACTTGTTTTTGGGTATATAAATCTTGATATTGGTTATCGGGATAGAATTAATGCGTTTTACCGTTTAAAACGGGTTCATTACACTAAGCCTCCCACACCACCGTACAAGCAAGTTTCCAAGCATACGGCGGTTAAAATAGTGTGTTAATGCCCATTTATCTTAAAAAAATAGGAGTCATTTATAAGTTTAAATGTTTTTTTAAAAAATTAATATAGGCTTACTATTTTTTCATCTTTCGCCTTGTAAGGGTCGTTACCCCTCTCCTTGGTGAGTCATTATATTGATGCATTTCAGCATTAATTGTCAATTTCTCACGACTACTATGATTCTGCTTCTCCCTTGACAACAACCTTAACAACTATCAAGTTGAAAAAGAGTTGTGTTTTAGGGAAATAGAAGTTACTCTAAATATCTACGTAATCAATTTAGGCGAGCTGACCTGAAAAATTATATCTTAATTGTTATAAAATATTTTCTGACAGGTAGGTTTGAGGCGGGAATTACTTCCATCATCTAAAACGATGACAATGATTTTAACATACGAATTAAAATACGTTAAAAGACCTCCAAATTGTGGATATAAAAGAGAATAAAGCTTTTTATCTACAAGTTATGTTTTATAACCCTTTTGGTTGCTCTTAGCTCCTTTTCAGAAGTTATCCGTGTTGATCGTTTACTCTTGCACAATCTTGTCGGGTTAAAGGAGGACCCTCATTTGCGCTTTTATTTTCTGCTGTAATTTATAATTCTTTCGTTTTATAGACCGAAAATATGAGTTAGACCATCATTGCAAGTCTAGCATTTCGTTATTTATGCTGATATTTAGGCATCTTTCTCGCCCTAATTCTTCTTTTAATCTTTCGATTTCTTGTTGGTTAGCTTGTATTTGCGGTTCTAAACTTTTTTTATGGCTTTCGCTACTTTGAAAGAGAGGATTTTGGTTGATGATTTTATTTTCGCTTTCCAAAAGCATCACTTGATTTAAAGTGTCAATTAAAAACTGAATATGTTTTTTAGAAACAAAGATCATATTGGCTGGTTGCCAATTGCGCCAAAAAGGCCCTCTTACTCCTTTAAAATGGTTGTTTTTATATTGTAAATATGTTTGATAATTTTTCAAATCATTGGCGTTTCCGACAAAGACAAAAAGGTATTCGTTAGGGTCAAAAACGGTCGTAGCGATTGTATCGCTAAATTCTTCTACAATATTATATCTTTCTAAGTTTTGAAAAAGAAAATCAATGTTTTTCTTGTCTTTTTCCTGAAAATTATAATATTCTTTGTCTATTTGTTCAAAAACCATTTTAACAACGTGTTCTAATAAGCGCTGGCGATAAGCTGCGTTTTGACTTGTCGGCAACATTGTTTTGATTTTTTCTATAGAAGGGTAAAGAATAGGGGAAACTGTGTTTTTAGCTTCTGGTTGTTTATTACGATAAGGAGCGATTCCGTGCATAGGACTTATTAATGAAAAAGTTAGGAAGACGACCAAATATTTCCAAACTTTTTTTCCTTGAATTGACATATTTTTTGGTTAATGCTTTCTAATGAAAAATAATATCCTCTAAAAAGGAAAATATTATTTTTATAATTGTCTCTTTTATGGGTTGTATCAAAAAAATAGATATGTAGTAAAAAACCATAAAAATACATTTTATGGAATTGTTTGATAAATTTGTTGCGTTTATAGATTAAAAAAGTTTCTTGATTTAAAAAAAATTAATTAGTCCCTCTTTGAGGGGAATAATATTTTAAGACAGTTAGGACAAATTTGATATATATTTTCATACCTTTCTAATAAAAATATTTACATAGCATTATAATTATATCATTAAATGATATAAAAATATCTGATATGATTGGTATAAAAAAAGACCTTTTAATAAGGTCTTTTTTCATGATGAAATGTTTATTGTTGTGTTGGTTCTTGCTGTATTGCCATTTCTTCTTTAATTTTATCTTCTACTTCGGATGAGTCGGATTTTTTTTCTATGATGTCGGTTTGTTCATCTTTTTTATCGTTTTTTTTGGATTTCTTTCCAAAGAAATTCCATTTGGTATTTTTTTTAGTTTTTTCTTTAGATTCTGTGATTGCTTCTTCATCAGAATTTAACGTTGTATCTTCTGTATTTAACTCTTCATTTTGACTTTCATCAATGATAAATGTTTCTTGTTTCTCTTCTTGTGTTAACTTATTTTCATCTAATTTTTCTTGAAATTTATTGTCTAAAATATCGTTAAAATCTTTTGATTTGACATACTCTTCTAAATTGTTTTGCACATCAGCAACCAATTTATCTGTCGGAAGAGCGCTTTTTTGCTCTTTATTGTAAAAAAAACTAAAATAAATAATGAAAAATAATAAAAGGACGAACAAAGGGACAATTAACAATATTTTTAAAATGTTGTTCGAATCGTTGGTGTTTCTAATAATCTTTCCTCTTGTTTACATTTAATTGTTTAATTGTTTGAATTTTAATTTAATTTTTGAATTTGAATTTTTATTTTAATTGTTAGGATAAAAGGGAGAAAAACATATTTATTAATAAATTGTAATGATTTTTAAAACCATTACAATAATATTATAATTATTTTAATTCTAATATTAACAAAGAAAATGATAATATTACTCTTTTTATCAATAGTCAATTATATCAAGTAATTTAACAAAAAAACCGTTATAAAAAGAACGGTTTTAGTTTTATAAAAAAGGAATTATAAGATTGTTTTTTTATAAACCAAACCACGAACGCCATGAACCGGATTCGTTTGAAGAAGAGTTGGATTTATCGTCTGAAACAGAATTGTCGTTATTAGGAGTGCCAGCGGCACCATTGGAGTTTGGTTTTTTTGGAGCCGTACCGCCTAAAAATTTTGGCAATTTTTCGCTTATTAAATCTTTGATTTTGTTACTTAATTCGGCTGGTAAATCTTTGATACTGTCTTTTAATTTCTCCACAATCTCTTTAATGCGAGGATTATTTTCAATATCTTCCATTTTATCCTTCGCCGTTTTAGTAGCACTTTCTAAATTATCTAATGCTGAAGAAATTTTTCCAATAATTTGTTGTTTATCGTTTTTAAGGTCTTTATCCCATTCGTCAATTTTGCCTTTAATTTTATCCATCAATTCTTTTTTATCTTCTTTAAACTCTTTATCCCATGAGTCGATTTTTCCTGCAACGTTTTTGCCTAAATCATCGATCGCTGTTTGTATTGTTTTAGCGATATCATCTGCTAAAACTTGTACTTTTTCGTCTAAAATCACCAATATTTTTTGAGTGATTTCTTTAGTATTGATTTCCTCTATTTTACCTTCCGCTTTTTTAGTTAATTGATCTAAATATTTAGGAATTAACTCTTTAGTAAGGGAATTTTCTAGATTATCCATTTTAGCTTTTAAATTGTTGACGATATCTTCTGTTTTGATTTCTTCAATTTTTTTATTAGCTGTTTGTGTCATAGAATCCAATTGTTTAGGGATAATTTCTTTAGTAAGGGAATTTTCTAAATTATCCATTTTTACTCTTAAAGCTTCAGATAAATCTTTTACCATTTTATCTTTGTCTGTTTTAAGATCTTTATCCCATGAATCTAATTTAGAATCAATTTTGGTTTTCAAAAAAGCCGAAAATTCTTGAATAATTTTATTTTTATCTTCTTTAAGATCTTTATCCCATGAATCAATCTTTTCCAATAATTTATTGGCCATTTCATCTATTTTTTGTGATGTTTGTTTGGTTAATTGTTCCGATACTTCATCTATTTTTTTATTAGTTTTTTTCGTAATTTCATCTTGTGTTTTGGCGAAAACTTTGGAAATAATTAATAAAAACATCACCGCTGTTAAAAGTAAAATCGAAATAATATAAAAGTTTTTTTTATTAGGTTTAAAAATATTCATTTTCATAACTTTTTATTATTCTCCTATAATATTTGCATAGAATAGCGAAAATCAAAATAAAATTTTTTTTAATTTTAATTCTTGTTTCTTATGGAAGAAAAAATTTATTCTATTAATAATATGTTTATTGTCAAAAAACATATTCTTTAAATCTATTTTATTATATATTACTTTTAGCGTTATGAAACACTTTTTTCGACCCAGTTCATCAAAAAACGACTTTTAAGGAAAAAATTAAGGAAAAAAATCATCTTTTTAGCGAACCAAAATAATGTTTCTAAAGAAAGAAAAGAGCTCTTTTTCTTCATAATAATAAAAAGATGTTTTTTAGGTCTTTTTAATTAAAAAACATATTTTGCAAAGAAAAAATTCTTTTAAATAAGACCTAATAAAGGCTTAAAACAACTTTTTCATCTTTTTTATTAAAAAATTTTGATTTTTAAATAAAATAATGTAAAATATTATTTTAATGAATACATTTCAATATCTCAAAAGAATTATTTTATTTTGTTATATTTGCAAATGTTATTTTTTCAACAAATATAACCAAGTTTATTTAAATAGTAGGGTTATTATAAGATTTTAAGATAATGAAACTCTTTGAACTACTTTTAAGCGTTTAAATAAGATATTTATCTAGTTGATTTTACTATTAATTTAAATAATTATATTTTAATGTTGACAAATGACAAATTTTAATATACAATTAAATAAATCTTAATATCTTAAATTTAATCATTTAAGATATATTTGATATTTTTATAAAAAATTTTACAATTTCAATCCTTTTTTAAAAAAGTTATGATGATTGTAAAAAATAGTTATTTTTTGGTTTGGCATAAATAATAACAAAGAATTGATATAATTCATCAAAGATTAATTTTTTGCCTTTCTTATCCCAACCAAGACCTTTAACTAAACAACTTTTTCCAAAATATGCATTTTTAATAAAAAACATTTTGATGTTTAAACGGTCGTTCTTTTTAGAAAAAAATACTTTCATAAAGTGATTCGAAATATATGAAATTTCGATACAAAAGAAATATATGCTTTTTAGATAAAAAAACAAAGGAGAAAAAAATATGAAAAACATGATAGAAATTAAAAATTTAAATAAATCATTTGACGGGAAACACATTTTAAAAAATGTTAATTTAAATATTCGTAACCAAGAAATACTGACTATTATAGGTCATTCTGGTTCGGGTAAATCCACTTTATTAAGAACTTTAAATTTATTAGAAGTACCTGATTCAGGGGAAATTTGGATTAATGCGGAAAACATCTTAGATAAGAATGTGAATTTATCTCAGTTACGCACTCAAGTAGGAATGGTTTTTCAAAATTTTAATTTATTCGAAGAAAAGACTGTTTTAGAAAATTGTTGTTTAGCGCCAGTTAAAGTTTTAAAAATGAGCAAAGAACAAGCTAAAGCTAATGCTTCGAAAAAGCTAAAAGAAGTAGGTTTGGAAGAGTTTGCTAATGTAGATGTGAAACAACTTTCTGGGGGGCAAAAACAAAGAGTCGCGATTGCTAGAACTTTATGTATGCAACCGAAAGTTATTTTATTGGATGAACCGACTTCGGCTCTAGATCCTGAATCTTCTCAAGAAGTAATGAAAATATTAAAAAAATTAGCTGAACAAAAAGAAATTACTCTTGTGATTGTTACGCATGAAATGAAATTCGCTAAAAATGTTTCTCATAATATTTGTTTTATGGAAAATGGCGTTATTGTGGAAAAAGGTTCTTCTAAAGAAATTTTTGAAACTAATAAATACCCTAAAATAAGATCTTTTTTTGAAGAATTTTGATCTCATTTAATTAAAAACTACTTTTTAATGCTATAACTATGTACTTTGAAATAAAAAACGCCTATTATGAATAAAAAAATAAAGCGTTTATGAATATTTAAAATAAGAAAAAAGGAATGATAGATTTTATGGATTTAAACATAAAAACATATTGGAAAAAAAATGGAAAAAAAATCTTTTTGGGGACTATTTTTTTGTTATTTTTACTTTGGTTACATTATTCTGTTTTATCTTTTTCGGATGTTAAAAATAGTTCTGAATCGCCCACAAAAGACTCTTTTTTTTGGTCTAACTTATATCAATCCTTACCAGCTTATAAACAAGGGTTTTGGACTACTTTATTATTAGCGATAGACGGTCTTTTTTTAGGGTTTTTATTGGCTATATTATTAACAATGTGGAAACACTCTTCTGAAGGGATAAAAAAGCAAAATACTTGTTTATTTTATCTGCAAAAAATATTAACAGTTATTTTTAACTTTTTAATGAATTTTTTTAAAGCGATACCAATAGTAATTCAAGCTTTATTGTTTTACAGTCTTTTAGTTAATATACCATCTTTTAAAGGTTCTTTAGGACCGGTGATAGTTGGTTTGATCGTTATTATGCTAAATACAGCTTTTAATTTGACAGAAATTATGTTAAACCATATTAAATTTTTAGATCCGGGTCAAATAGAAGCTGCTCATTCTTTAGGAATGAAACAAAAACAAGTTTTTCGTTATATTACTTTAGAACAAACTTTTAAAAGAACGATTCCCTCTATTTGGAACCAGTTGATTATTAATTTGAAAGAAACTGCTTTATTTCAAATCATTGGAGTAGTAAGTCTTATTTACGCAGCCCAAAGACAAGTTTCGATTACTTTTGACACTATTACTCCTTATCTTTTAATAAGTTTGTTTTATTTAATGTTAGTCGGTATGACAGATTTAATCAATCACAAAACTAAACATTAATTATTTGAAAAAATAATTATGACAAAAGAATATATCTTAAAAACCAAGCAATTGTTTAAAAAACTAAATTTTTATCATATGAGAAAACCAGATGAAGAAAAAATAGTTTTTTTAACAGTTCGCATTCGAAACAAATATTTAATTTAAGTGACAAAATTATTAATGAATATCTTGTTTTCAACTTTTATTAGTTTATGTTAATTTTTATTTTTAACAAAAGAAACTAAATAATAAAGACGAAATTGATCGGAAGGAATAATTGTAACTTTATGGAAACTTTTATATTAAAAAAATATCTTCTTAAAAATTGGAAAAAAATTTCCATCGGCACGATAATAGCGGTTCTTTTTGTTTGGCTTAATTTTCATATCTTAATGCCTAATGGGGTTAAAAAAGGCGGAAAAGAACCTTTAACTTTAGGAATCGTGAATAACGCTCCACCTTTCGCTTTTGACGGAACTAATGAAAAAAATGGTTATGAAACTGTTAATGGTGATTTTATCAGTGGTTCGGATATCGAATTATTTAAAGCAATAGCTAATGAAATGAAAAGGGAATTGATTATTAGAACTTTCTCTTTTCCGGGGATATTAAACGCTGTTAAACAGGGCACAGTAGATGTTATTATCGGAATGTTAAATATTACACCCGAAAGACAAGAACAAATGTTGTCTATTCAGTATCATACACCTGATTTAGGCATTCTTGTTAGAAAAGATGATCCTTTGTTTAAAAAGTTTACAAAGGAAAACAATCAAGAAGTTAAATTGAAAGACTTAGAGGAAGTTCAAAGAATAACCACTATTATCGGTTCTATATATGATATTCAATTTTTCGATACTTTACAAAAAAACCAGCATTTACCAAAAGCTAAAAAAACAGCTTTAAAAGAGGATGCGGTGAATTGTGCTGAGTCAGTTTCGAACGGAACAGCAGACGTTCTTTTATTAGAATATCCGGTAGTAGATTTAATCGCCAATCAACAACCTGATAAATTCAAAGCTTTCAAATTAAAAGATTTGCCCGAAGCAATCAAAGTCCCTCCTTTAGGTATGTTCTTGCAAAAAGGAAAAGGAGAACAATTAAAAAAAGATTTAGAAGGTGCTTTAAAAGAAGTTTTAACACAAGATAAAACATATCAAAATGAATATCATCCGAAAGCAATCGAAAAACATCAAAAGGTCATCCAATCAACCAAATCCAAAACAAGTTTTTTCAAAACATATTATAAAAGTTTTTTAATTTCTTTATTATTGGCTTTTGATGGCTTGCTTTTAGGTTTTATATTATCTTTATTATTTTTCAAAATTAAGTTGTTATCAGTCAATGCTGCTGTAGAATCGCCTGTCAAAAAATCTTTTTCAATAAAAAACATCTTTTCTGTTTTAATCGATAGTTTGATTTACGTTCTTAAAGCGGTTCCTATTTCTATTCAAGTTATTTTAGTTTATAATTTATTAGTTCTTAATTTTGATTTTTTCAAAGTCAATTCTTTAGGTTCTTTTTATACCGCTTTAATTATCATTTTAATCAATAATGCTACTATTTTAACTAGTGTTTTCGTTAATAATATGAAACTATTAGATAAAGGGCAAATTGAAGCCGCCTATTCTTTAGGGATGGAAAAAAAACAAGTTTTCAGTTATATTATTTTAAGACAAACTTTAAAAAGATCGATGCCTTTTGTTTGGAATCAACTAATTATTAATTTTAAAGAAACAGCTTTATTTTCTATTATTGGGTTATCTAGTTTATTATGGACTGCTCAACGTAATATTGTGCTTACTAATGATACCATTACTCCTTTCGTGATCGTTAGTGTTATTTATTTAACTTTAAACTATCTTACCAAATATATTGGTAAAAAAATTAATAAAAATTAAATTATTAAACAAAGCTATGTTTCAACATAGCTTTTTTTGTTTTAAAAAACTTATTGGAAATTTTTCTTTCTAATTTTTAAACAAACTTATCTAAAACAAGTTCTTTTCCGTCGGGACTTGTTTTTTTTTTTTTTGTGTATAATAATTTTTAATAATTTAAAAAATAAATTATTAAATCAAAAAACATTAAGAAAGGTTAAAAAAATGAATTACAAAGAATTTTTTCGGAAAAATAAGAAAATCATAACAATAGTAGGAATAGGTTTATTAGCTATTTTACTGATAGTTAGTGTTGTTTTCGCAGTTAAATATTTTAGCAAAGATAAGAAGGATGAAAATGCTACTTCTGCAAGTGTGACTCCAAATACGACGATAACGCCAGAAAAAACTCAAGAAGAACCAAAAAAAGAGGAAAAAGTAGATGAAAGTAAAACTATAGAGAGACAATTAATCATTGAAGATGTTAATTTAGGAATAAATGCAAACCCTTTCACTGTTAATGATTATGCAGAAGAACATCAAATTTTTAATGATTCACAAATGGACGAAGTGATTGCAAACAATAGATTTTTTGATAAAAAAGATTTAAAAACTGATGATTCAAATCAAGATTTAATAGCCGTTTATTTTAATGGCGGAACAAGAGAAGAGAAAAAATCAGACAACCAAAAATATACTTTAGAAGAATTGAAAAATTTAGGAAATGGTGCTTCTAAAATGTATATTTTTTGGAAAAGAAGAATAATCATATCAGATTAAAAGTGAAATTAATATGAATATAAAACAAAAACATAAAAATCTCTTGATTTTATTTTTAACCTTAACTTTTATTATTTTGACAATTATGTTGATATTTAAAGATTTTTTATTCAAAAAAAAGGCGATTCCAAACGCTAAAGAAAATAAAAATGCACAAGAAAAAGTGAATGATAATTCATTCGCTTTTGTTGTTGATGAAAAAATAACTTCATTAAACCCTTTTGTTTTAAGCAAAAACAAAAATTCTTCTCAAAAAGCTATTCTGAAATTATTTAAAAGAGATTTTTTTAAAGAAAAAATTGATTGGGAAGAAATGATTAAAGAAAAAAAGGCAGCAAATAAAAATGATTACTCTTGGATACAAAAAAATCCTCACAATATTAAATTAAAATTTGATAGCGATTTAGCCAATAAAATTATTTTAAACAATCAGAACACAGCAGTTCCATTGAATAATTATAATGATTATGAAAGTTCGAAAAAACAAACAACCCAATCCATCACTTTAATTTTGAACGAAAATCTTTTGTTTGAAAATGGAGAAAAAATCAATTCTGACACTGTATTAAAAACGCTTAAAAAATATATTCAAAAAAAGATGGATTTTTTCGATTTCAGAGATAATGATTTTTTCCAAAAAAAATCTAATTTAGAATTCACTTTAAATTTTAAACATGAAATGACTTTATATGAAATTATAAAGAACTTGAATTTGATAACTTTATTACCTAACACTTATTTTTTAAATCCAGACAGTTATGGAACGCAGAATAACCCTATTTTATCTTATGGACCTTATAAAATAGGAAAAATAGACAATTATGAGGATTTAATTTTGGAAAAAAATAATAATTACTCAAGCGATTCAGAAGAATACAAAGCGGACAAAATTAAAATCGAACAATTAAATAACGATTTAGAAATAGAAGCGAAAAATCAACAAAAATTGAAATTATTCCAAGATAAAAAAATAAGTTTCATCGAACCTTATCGTTTGAATGGTTACGCCTTTAATCAAACAACAATTAAGGAATATTTAGAAGACAAAAATAATTTTAATAATGTTTTAAGTTATCCAACAGCACCTTTTGTGTTTTTATCATTTGTAGATCCTTCATTTAAAAGCTCGGATAAGATAGATTTTAAACAAAAATTATTTAAAACATTGCAACAAAACAAAGAGGAATTCGAAAAAGAATCTTTCCCGCATGCCTATACTGATTTATTTTCATCAGATTTATTAAAAGAAAGCAATTCGAATGTTTTTTATAATGAAAATGAAAATAATTTGCAACGCTTTAAACAATATCAACAAAATATGAAAACAAATTCTGAAAGTCTTTCACTTGAAGGAGTGAAAGAATTTAATTTATATACCACTAAAGAGCATGAAAATATAGCTTTATATTTGAAAAAAACTTTAGAAAAATTAGTTAATCAAAATGATTTTGTAGTCAATATTTTCGTTAATAGTTCTAATCCTGATGGAGCTTTTCAAGCGACAATTAGCTCTTTTAGCGATGTAAAAATGAATCAACATATCAAAAATTTAAAATTTAAATTAAAAGAAGTTACAAGCGAAAATTTAGATAATATGGATTTACAACAAATAGAAAAAACATGTTATGAAAAATTACCAATTATACCTTTAGCAAACGAAAAAAAGGTTACAATATTTCAAAATATCAAAAGAGATTTAAATCATTATTTTCTTTTATTTGGTTTTCAATAATAAAGAAAGGGAGAAAACAAATGTATGTTTAAAGAGAAAACGATCAAAATATTAAATTTTTTTCAACAACCAAAAATTTTGTTTTATTCGATAATCATTTTTTTAAGCATGTTTTTAAATATGTATTTAGGTTTGGGTCAATGGAACCCTGAAAAGAGAAAAGGTTCTGAACCAATTAGCGAACACAAGTTATTAAATGAAATTCAATACAATAAACAAAAATTAAAAGAAATAAATTATACTACTTATTATACTGCTTTTTCACCTTCTAAACCTTTTTATAAAACTAATAAATTTTTAAAAGTCGAAATTAAAGATGAAAATGATAATTATTATTATAATAATAAAATATCTAACAATATCAATTGCCAAGATTCGCCTAATGCTCGATATAAATACCAAATAAACATTGTAAGTTTTGTAATTAGTTTTTTTATTTTTTTATTTAGTAGCATTGAAATTATTTCGTCTGTTTTGTTTACGATTTATATCTTTTTTGCTATTAAAATGTCAAGAGGAGGTTTTGGACAAGGCAAAAATCAAATTTCTTCTTCTCAAAAATCTTTATTCACTTTTAAAGATGTAGCCGGCAATGAAGAAGAAAAAGAAGACATGAAAGAAATTATTGACTTTTTAAAAAATCCCGCCAAATATCAAAATATTGGCGCTGCTATTCCGAAAGGAGTTTTATTATCGGGACCGCCCGGAACAGGTAAGACTTTATTAGCTAAAGCTGTAGCTGGCGAAGCTAAAGTGCCTTTTTATTCTGTTTCTGGTTCTGAATTTAACGAAGTTTTCGTTGGAATGGGTGCTTCTAGGATTAGAAAACTTTTTAAAAAAACTAAAAAAAACGCTCCATGTGTTTTATTCATTGATGAGATTGACGCTTTAGCGAGCAAAAGAGGAAAAGGTTCTGGTGACGGTGGGCAAGAAAAAGACCAAACCCTCAACCAATTATTAACCGAAATGGATGGTTTTTCTAAAAGGACGGGAGTTATTGTTATGGCGGCGACTAATAGAGCGGATATGTTAGATCCAGCTTTATTAAGACCAGGCAGATTTGACCGTCAATTCCATGTTGGTTTGCCTGATGCGAAA
>NZ_JABUOH010000026.1 GCF_013391955.1 Candidatus Phytoplasma pruni | reverse complement strand
TGGTTTTTTGTTTTTGTTATTTGTTCTTAGATTAGAGTCAGTTGCGGACTTGGGGTGGGTTGTTGATTGTTATTTTTTGTGTTCTTGCCGGGGCGTGTGTGGTGTGTTTTTTTGTTGTTTATTTTGAACTTTCTTTTTGTTGTGGGGAGGGTTTTTGATGGTTGATGATGTCTAAAACATCGCCTTCGTCATCTTGGAATATTGTTTTTATTAAATCGTTGTTATTGTCGTAAAAATATTGTTTGCTGAAACTTATTGTACCGTCGTCGGCGTAATAGGTTTTTTTGGTTAAAAGATTGTTCTCGTAGTCGTTGATAGTTTCAATTGTTCCGTCGGCAGAACAATGAGTTTCTTTGATTTTTTGGTTGGTTTTTAAGTTCATTTCCACGATGATATACATATTTTTGTCTTTGTCATGGATGATGTCTCGGTAATAATCCTTTTGAGGATCTTGGTTGTAGTCGTCCACGTGATCTATTGTGCCATCTGGTTTGTAGTAGGTTGCTTTGGTTTCAATTCCTGTTTGAGGATCGTGTTCGGAAGTGTACCATAACACTTCTGTTTCTGTTTCGTTTGGGAGATAAACATTTTTTTTGATGGCGATGCCTTGGAAATTTTCCAAAGCAATTACTTTATGACCTAATTGATCTGTATATTCAACAGTTGCGTACGGTTGTTTTGAAACATCTTTGTTTTTTTTCATTTCTTTCTCCTTTTGGGGTTGGTTTTTTTTGAGATTGTGTTAATGCCTGAGCGTGTGTGTGATTACATTTCGAATTCGATATTTAAAACGTGGTTTAATTGACAAAATATTTCGTCTGCGTTGCCGTAATCGGCTATTTCTTTGTATAATAAAAAACCAATTTCTTCGTCTTGTTCTTCTGATAATTTTTCTGAATTGCCAATTATTTTTAAAATTTTGGTAATTAATTTATCGTAATATGTTAATAATTCTTGGCGGATTTTTGCTTGGTCTTTTAAGAATTGAACTACTAAATTGGATTGATTTTCGGTTGTTTTTGGAATGTTTGACATATTTTTGTTTTTCCTTTTATTTTTTTTATTTAAACGAAAAGACCCTATGGGTGA
>NZ_JABUOH010000025.1 GCF_013391955.1 Candidatus Phytoplasma pruni | reverse complement strand
TTCTTTTATACGAAAAAAGAGACTTTTCAGTCTCTTTGTTTTTTTAAATCTTTTTTTGAATAAAATAATTACAATAATTTTTCTATTTCTTCTTTTGTTATTGTTTCTTGTTTGATTAAAAGATGAGCTATTTTATCTAATAAAGTTTTATTCTCTTTCATTATCTTTTTAGCTTCTATCATACATTCATCAATAATTTTTTTTACTTCTTGATTAACTTTTTCGTTTTCAAAAAACATATTATCTTTAGTTTGAATCGGCCCTAAATCAGACATCCCTAATTTGGTTACCATTTGGGTCGCTATTTGGGTTGCTGATTTGAAATCACCATAAGCGCCATTAGAAATATCATCAAACATTAGTTCTTCAGCTGCTCTGCCGCCTAAATAAGAAGTAATATTAGCTAACATTCTTTTTTTAGAGGAAAAGAAGGTTTCTTTTTCAGGTAACATTAAATTATATCCTCCCGCATCTCCGCGAGGGATAATGGTTACTTTTTGAACTTTAGGAGCATGTTTTAATTTTAAACCGATGACAGCATGTCCTGCTTCATGGTAAGCGACCATTTTCTTTTCTTCTTCGTTGTATTTTCTAGATTTTTTCGCCGGTCCCATCATTACTCGATCTATAGATTCGTACAATTCTTCTTGAGTAATAATAGTTTGATTGTTGCGCACTGATAAAATAGCTGCTTCGTTTAAAACAGATGCTAATTCTGCCCCACTAAAACCTGGCGTCAACTTGGCTATTTGACTTAAGTCAACAAAAGGGTCTATATTTTTATTTCTAGCATGAACTGTCAAAATAGCTTCACGCGCTTTAACATCTGGCAAGGAAACTGTAAATTGACGGTCAAATCTGCCAGGACGAAGTAAAGCTGAATCTAAAGTATCTACTCTATTGGTAGCTGCCATCACTATGACACCTATACTTTTGGTAAAACCATCCATTTCTGTCAGCAATGAATTAATAGTGCTCCCATCATCATTAGCTATAGTTCCTCTTTTTCTTCCGATAGTGTCTATTTCGTCAATAAATACAACACAAGGCGAATTTTCTCTCGCTTCTTTAAATAGTTCTCTTAATTTTGCCGCTCCTACACCAAAATATTGATTTTTAAAATCAGAACCAGTAACAGCGTAAAAGGGCACTCCTGCTTCGCCAGCAACCGCTTTAGCTAATAAAGTTTTACCTGTTCCAGGCGGACCTTGCAATAACACTCCTTTGGGAACTGAAGCGCCTATCTCTTTATATTTTTGCGGTTTTTTTAAAAAATCAATTAATTCTTTCATTTCTTCTTTTTCTTCTTCATTACCAGCCACATCTTGAAAAGTAAATAAAGATTTTTGTGAAGAAGAAATTTGTTTTTTCATTTTAGTAGAAGATTTTTTAATATTTGACAAAATATAAAACATAAATATCACAGAAGAGATTGTACTAATAGAATTAATAAAAAATCTTAGAAAATTAAATTCTTTTTTTTCAACTAAAATCATCTTATTTAATAAATTTTTATTAATAATTTGCTTTTGATTTATTTTATTTATTAAAACTGAAAACCAAGTTCCTCCCATATAAACAAAATAACTTTTATTGTTTTTATCTTTAACTTCTATTCGGTATTTTTCTCCTAAAAGTCTATTTCCTGATTCGTAAGTTTCAATTAAATTGATTTCATTATCGTTAATTTTTTCAAATAATTCAGAATGTTTTATTTGCTCTCCTTTAATAAAATAGCTTTCATTCCATTCTAAAATCATCAATAAAAACAAAATTAAAATTAAAATTTTAAAATTTAAAATTTTTTTTAAGTATTTTATAAATTTTTTTTTCATAATTTAACGCCTCAAGTTTTATTTGTTATTGTTTCCAGGTCTTCTTGACATGGATACGTTTGTTATTTGTTTTCTTATATTGGTTGCTTTTATCAAAGGGATAATAGGATTTTCTTTTAAAATTAGTGATTCAAATGCGTCTTTTAAATTTCCTAAAGAAGCTTGCAATTGTTCCTTTTTAGTTTCCAACGTTTGAAACATTTCTTTAAATTCCATCAATAAACATTCTAAATTAGAAATTTTTCCTTGCCATATTCCTTCATTATCCCAAGAATCATATTGCAACGACGACAAGACATCATCAGAGTAACCTTGAAATAATTTTTTACACCATTCAGGAGTATTGGAGTCAGAAGGGTTAGGATATTCTTTTTCTAAAAAGTCTTTTAATTGTTTAAAATTGATTTGTATATCTGTATTTTCTTTAATCCCTGATTCATCAAACATTCGAATAAAATAATCATAAAAATGATGATTTTTATTGTCAATTATAATAGGGGTGATGAACATGTCTCTTTCTTGTTCTTTTTCGTTATCATTAATTTGAACATTAAAATTAATTTTAGCACCTTTTTGGTTGAAAATGTTTTCTAAATTGTGTTTCAATATTAAAGCTTTTTGAAAATTTTCTTTTGATACGAAAAAATTTAATTGAACGATTTCGTCTGGATGTGTTCTTGTTTTTTCGTAAGCTGAATTAAATAACTGAAAAGCTTTATTTTTATCAACTGGTTCTTCTGAATTGATTTTATCATTTGACATGTCATGGTCTAAATTATAAGAAGCAAAAGGGAAAGATGGGTAAAGGTTAGTTGTTTTTTCTTCTTCAACTAATTTATCTCGTTCTAAAGCTAGCGCACAAGCTTTTCGAAAATCTTTTTCTTGCAACAAAGGTTTTGGCTGTTTTAAATTGAAAATTAAAAACACAACAGAATCATTAGTTTGTATTTTAAAACCTAGATATTTTTCTAAAAATGCCTTAAGTCTTTTTGTTTGTTTTGTTATTTCTTCTAGTTTATATGGTTCTTTTGTAGGTTTTATTTCTTCATTCACTAATTTTTTTAAATCTTCATAATTTTCTATTACAAGTTTTAAATTGGTTATTTGTTGAGCACTTGTTTGTAAAATTGTTTTTATTTTTTTAACATAATTTCCAGCCAACAAACCTTTAACCGCTTTTGCTTCATCCAATTGACTTAATTGTTCAGGTTTTATAGTTAATATTCTTTCAGTTTCTTTTTGATAATCTTGAATGATTTTTTGTAAGTCTTGAATTAATGTATTTTGGTCAAGCAATAAATGAATTGTATACAATTCTTCTAAAGCGTTTTTTAAAGTAGTAAAATCTTCTTTAGTCAAAGTTTTTACTACTTCTAATCTTTCTGCTAATTTTTTCTTTCCATTGGAAAAAGAATTGCATTTTGTTTGCTGTTCGTCAATGTGAGATTGTATTTTATCAATTTCCAAAATTTTATTATTCTGAAAAAAAGGGAGATTGTTAAAAACATATAATATTTCTTTCGAATTATTTTCAATTTCCTTGTTGGAAATGTCCGTTTTGTCTAAAGTTTTTAAGAATTTATCTGCAGATACTAAAGCAAACATTTGTTCTGTATTTATTTTCTTTTTAACATTATTATTTTTCACTTCTGGCGTTGGAGCCGCACTTGTGGAAGGATTTTCATCCTTTTTATCTTTGCTAAAATATTTAACTCCGAAAACAACGCCTACTATCAGTAAAACCCCTAATAATCCTATTCCGACTAACGTTATTAGTTTCTTATGTTTCCGAATAACTTCTTTATAATTCATCTTTTTATCCTTTCTCAATTTTGGAATTAATTTTTAATAATTTAA
>NZ_JABUOH010000024.1 GCF_013391955.1 Candidatus Phytoplasma pruni | reverse complement strand
AAAAAAAAAAAAAAAAAAAAAAAAAAAAAAAAAACAAAAAAAAAAAAAAAAAAAAAAAAAAAAAAACGTATAATAAAAACATACGTAAAAAAATATAACAAAAAAGGAGACACACGCATGTCAAAAACAAAAAACCATAATAAAAAAATCATTATTTGGTCTAGTATTGTTGCAACCATCGTTATTTTATTATCAATCTTTGCTTATTATAAAATGAATAAAAAAACAATATCTCAACCAGAAAAAACTTCTATTCTAAGTCCAAAAGAATTAAACCCAGTAACAAAACAAGATTATTTAGATGCATTAGAAAAATGGAAAAATCAAGCATTAATTAAAGCTCATCAAAAAGACCACCCTCACACACAATATCATAAGAATTCTATCAATAGATGGCACAGCACGGAAGAAGGAGATAAAATGCACGCTCTTGCTGCTGAATTGTTTAATGCAGGGGAATTGCGTGATATTTTAGGTAGAAAGACTATCACTCTTTATGATATTGAAGGCAACGAACATGAATACAAATATAAGGAAGGTTTTTTGATTGATGAATGGTATCTTGATAAAATTCATTTAGGACAATCTAACAATGATGTCAGTATGCATAAACTTGATTATTTAGATAGCACCAAACCACCAAAACCTCCTAGTGATTTACCATCTGATTTAAAACCAAAATATCAAGAACCTTTATTATTGCTTAACAATGGCAAATTTACTACATATCAATTTTAAATTATTTGATTTTTAGACCTTATTGAAATTTAATCAATGAGGTCTTTTTTTATATCTTAAATAACAAATCTTCAAGAAACAACTTATAATCGATCTGTCTGTCGCCTTATATTTATTTCTTTGCTCTTTAACGTTGGGTTCTATTTTTTAGAAAAAAGCTTGCAAAAACACAAAAAAAAGAGTATAATTTAATTTATATAAAAGAAAGAAATAAAAAAATCAATGAATAAAAAAAATTTAACTCCTTATCAAGCTAAAATAAAAAAAATTATCTTAATTACCGTTTTAGAAGTTATTTTTTTCGGTTTTATTAGTTTTAATAATTATGGTTTTAATCCGTATCAAAGAGGCGATTATCCAACTGATGAATTTGATAAAGTTATAAATCCTAATTATAACGATTCATATCCAAAAGATATTTTTTATAATTCAAACAATCTTATCGGCCCTATAACTTATTTGAGTCCAGAAAATAATCAAAAAATCATAACCGAATCTTATTATAATTATAAGAAAGATCCTTCTAAAAATGCTAAGAAAAAAATTATCAACTACGACACCGAAACAGGACAAATTGTAAAAGAAACTGATTATAAACAATATGAAACAGAAAACAAAGTGGAAGAAAAAATTATGCACGTTTCATTGCACAATCCTCAAAATGGAAAAATACAAAAAGAAGCTTGGTATATGGAGGATGGAGAAAATAAAAAATCTGTCGCTGAATATGTAGCAGACGAAAAAAATGAAAAGATTAAATATACTATTTATGATACAAATGATAAAAGTTCTGAAACAGAATATCATCCTAACGGAAATATTAAAACGTTAAAACATTATAAAAGCGATAAAAACAATATTCTAAAAATACATTTTATGTATGAATTTGATGAAAAGACAAAAAACAAGACAAAATATATTTCTTACGATATAGAAGCTAGCGAAGATGGTTTAAAAAAAACTATGGACGAATATGATCCTAAAAACGGGCAAACAATTAAAACCACGAATTATTCTAACAAAGAACCGCAAACAGACATAATTCATTCAACGTATGAATATGATTCTTCAAATTGTATTAAAAAGATAACCTTTTATAACCTTGAAACAGGCAACAAAATTCGTATAGAAGAAAATCACCCTTCATCAGAACAAGATGCAAAATCTATTACAGAAGAATACGATCCTCAAACGAATAACAAAATTAAAAAAATTATTTATTTTAATAACGGAACTTACACAACTTACAAATACGACCCTAATGCAGGAACTTTATTATTGGAAATAAAACGCAATCAGGATGGTTCTCAAATAAATTAAAAAAAATCTTTTATAAAATGTTGAATAAAATCAAAAAAAATATTTTTCAAGACTCTTTTGAATTAAGAGTCTTTTTTTTATAATTAATAATTTTATCCTATAATATGTTCTATTCGTTGTCAATATAATAAAATAAAAGTTTGATTAGGGTAGGATATATGATCTAAAAAGATTTTCTAAAAGTGTGAAAATTATATGTTTTTAAGATATAATTAAATATTATTTATTAAATCATTTTAGCTGAACAAATGCCGTTTATGAATAAAAATATTTTTTCTTTTAAATAAATTTAGGAGAAAATTTACAATGAGTAATTTTTTGCATAAAATAAATTTTACAAAAAATATTTTCATGGCATTTAGCAAAGATGAAAAACAATAACTACATGCAACTCATTTCTTTGCGATTGATGAAAGGTATTTTTTCCAAATGAATAAAACTGTTAAAACATGGCTAATTTTTAGTCTTTTAATTATAATACCGATCTTTTTGATAAAAATGAATACTAATTATGCTGATGGTAAGGGTGGACCGAAAAATATAAACAAAAATGATGTGGGGAAAATTCCTGATCAAAACGAAACCAAAGAATCAACAGGGAATAATTCTGATACCAACGAGCAGAAAAACGATGAAACAAAAGATCAGGAAAATGGAAACATTACTAAAAAGGGGACATCAAAGGGAAGGAAAAAAGGAACGACCAAAGAAGGGGAACAA
This sequence comes from Candidatus Phytoplasma pruni, assembly GCF_013391955.1. GTDB lineage: Bacteria > Bacillota_I > Bacilli_A > Acholeplasmatales > Acholeplasmataceae > Phytoplasma. Next base: position 2,304 of record NZ_JABUOH010000024.1, on the reverse strand, counting down.
AATAATAAAGACAAAGTTCCTAAAAAGAATGTCAATTCAAACCAAAACACAGTTTCTGAAGTAGATACGACCGTTTCAAACAAACCTAAAAAAGAGGGCAAAAAGGAGGAGGAAAATGGAGAAAATCAAAACGAATCAAAAACAAGCGATACACAAAATCCTTCCGCAAATAGTCCCAATAATGCTACAACAGGAGAAGAACCTAAAAAACAAAACGACCAATCGAACCTCCAAGATAATGCCTCAAACTTATCAAAAAAAGATTCCCCAAACAACAACTCTTCTCGCTCTAACAATTCTAATACAACCAATAAAGCTGGCAAAACCATTAATTTTTATGATGTAGCAGGCATGGAAGAAGAAAAAAATTTGATGAAAACTATTATTGATTTTTTAAAAAATCCTCAAAAATACGAAAAAGCGGGAGCACACATGCCTAAAGGAGTTTTATTGTATGGTCCTCCGGGAACAGGTAAAACTTATTTAGCCAAAGCAGTCGCGGGAGAAGCTCAAGTCAATTTTAAAGCTGTTTCCGGTACTGAATTGCTGCCTCATTTCATCGGTGGCGGAGCTAAAAAGCTAGAAGAACTTTTTAAAGATTTAAAAAATAATGCTCCTAGTATTTTATTTATCGATGAAATTGACACTTTCGGAGGGAAAAGAAACGATAACAACGTCAAAGAAAAAGAATTGTTAATTGAACTTTTAACCCAAATGGACGGCTTTAATTCTAAATCTGATCAAAATCCTGTGGTGGTTATGGCAGCCACCAACAGAAAGGAAGTTTTGGATGAAGCTTTATTAAGACCCGGAAGGTTTGATTATTTAGTGGAAGTAGGTTTGCCCGACATTAACGCTCGTGAAGCGGTTCTAAAACTAAAAGATAAAAATAAAAAACTCTCAGAAGGAATAAATTTACGCCAGTTAGCGGAAGAAACACAAGGGCTAAATATGGCTCAGTTAGATTCACTTTTAAATACGGCTGTTCTCATCCAAATAGAGAAAGACCTGCCTTCAATCGATCGCCAAGTTATTGAAGAAGCGAAAGAAAATCTTTTATTAGGTTTATCCAAAACCACGAAAAAATATAATGCGGATGAAAAAAGGATGGTTTCCTTACATCAGGCAGGGAAAATATTAGTCAACGACGTTTTACAAACTCATTGGATGAGCTCTTTTTCCAAAGTCCCTCATAATAACGATAAATTAATCATTTTAACCAACAAAACTCAAAACGAAAATATCGCTAATAAAGAAAGATTGCTAAAAGAACTAACTGTTCTTTTAGCGGGTAAAGCAGGCGAAAATATGGATGATGATTGGATTGATAAAACTCAAGAAGATTTAGAAGAAGCGCATGATAAAGCGGACGAAATATTGGCGATATTAGGGTATGACTTGGTTTCCTCCAAAGATAAAGAAGAAGTGAAAAAAGAAATTTTAACTAAATGTTTTTTTGATGCAAAAGCGATTATCGCTTTTAACCAAACTGTGTTTAACCAATTAACTGATGAATTGCAAAATAACCCTTCTATCAACAAAGAAACGATAACTTCTCTTCTCTCCCAGCAAGAGTGGAAAAAATTAAATAACGATGCAACGTCTAAAATAAATGCTCACTTTTACCAAGAAAAAGAAATGATGGTTTTGTTGATTTTTCTGTTTACTTTGACGGAAATAGGTTTTTTGGTTTATTTATGGATTAATAAAAAACAAAAATTTTCCTTTAAACCCAAAAAATGGAAAAATTGTTTGAATATCAAAACAGCAATAATGTTTATAGTTTTTCTTTTATGGTCTTTTTCTCTTTGTTTTTACCACTACCGCAATATCCAAAGATCAGAAGTTGTCAAACCTTTATCCACTATCGCATTATTCGATAAAATCGAAAAACATCAAATGAAAAATATTGTAGTTATCACTGAAAATAGTTTATTGGACGGGCTGCATTATCAAGTTTTAACAGAAGATAAAATGGGTCAATTGTTTGAAAACGAAATGAAACCCACTTTGCATGCGCAAATGTTAAATAAAATTCATAATCATAAAATTAAAGATTTTCACTTTGAAGAAGCAAAAACTTTTAATTTATTGAATTTTTCCTTAAAAATGATTTTAACCATATCTTCTCTGATCTTTACTGTTTCAATTTTAACGAATATTAAAAAATTTCATCTTCAAAACAAGATGTCTCGTTCTGAATAAATATCTTAAGGTCTGTCTTTTTCGAAAGATTTTTAAAAAAGGAAGATTATTTTTTACACCTAAAACAAGTTCTTTTCCGTCGGGACTTGTTTTTTTTTT
>NZ_JABUOH010000023.1 GCF_013391955.1 Candidatus Phytoplasma pruni | reverse complement strand
TTTTTATTGTTTATTTTTTTTATATTGTAAAATATAAGATAGATTGAAAATAAAATAATTATATGAGGAAAATAACTAAAAAACTTTAAAAACAATAATAATAATTTTTTTAACATCTTATAATTATGCTTTTTTAAACTAAAAAAAATATCTTGGAAAGAGTGGATAATATATAAAAAAATGAAAAACATTAAAAAAAATAAAAAGTTGAATAGTTTCTGGATCATTGTGATGGTTGTTGCTTTAATACCAACTGTTATCCTTATCGCTTTAGCATGGAAGACATCTAGCGCCGATCTAGGCGTAGAAGCGGACATATCTGCTCCTCAAGTTTTTGTTGCAGTAGTTCAAAAAGATATAACTAAAAAAAAATTAGTTCCTGACAGTGAAACACCCTTAGACACCGAAATCCAAACTATCGTCCAAGAAGTGGAAGTAACTAACAAAAGCGAAAATGACTTATATTTAGTGATTGATCCAGCAAAAGTCAAAGGCAAAATTAAAGCAGAAGTCAGACCAAATGAGACTCTTGACGATGATACAAAACAAAAAGTAGAAGCTGTTTTAAAAGATGCTTTAGAAATCAAACATTATTATAAAGAGAAAAACGCCCAAGGAGAAGAAGTAGACACAGAAATAACTAATACAAAAAGACCAAAAGTATCGAAAAAAGATCCCAACAACCAAAATAAATTAACCGTTTATAATAAAATTAAATTAAAAGCTGATAAATTAGAAGGTCATGAAAACTTACAATTATTCAAAGATTCTGTCTCCAAAATCAAAATTAAATGTGAGATCAATTATAAATTAGTTGAGGAACAACAATAATACTATCCAATAAGTAAGAAAAGAGCCTAAATAACAAAGCTTTAAAGAAGTTATCTCCTGCCTCATAACCAAGTTTTGAAGAAATCTCTTATTTTCTTTAAAAAAACAATTGACAAACCACTTTATTTAAGTTATAATCTAATTATAAAATTTTAAAAAAAATAAAAGATTAAATTCAGAGGTAGCGATGCAGATTAGTATTACACGGAGAAGGCATTCTTAGAAGTGTAAGAAAGGTAATCATCGCCGAATATAAAACTATGGCAATAGTTTTATATGGGGTTATAGAATAAGAGCTATAACACTCTTTACTTTTTTAAAAAGTAATGGGGCTGACAAAACATAAAACAAAGACTCTTTCTTTTATGCTAACCAAAACCCTTACTTTTTAAATTAGTAAGGGTTTTTCTTTTATTTAAAAAATGTTTTTTAAATAAAAGAGGTAAGAAAGATGGGTTTAAGGCAAAAGAAAATTTTAATCATTTCGTTAGTTGTTTTAATTTTTAGTATTGTAATCAGCTATGGTATTTATCGCTTTTCTACTAGAAAATCAAGCGATAGTAATCAGAATGTTTTAAGAATCGGTATGGAAGTAGATTACGCTCCTTTTAATTATGGCGTAAGTCCGGCTGACAGAACGGATGAAAGTTATCCTGTCGGTACTGACGAAAATGAACAAAATTTTGCTGACGGTTATGACGTTTATATGGCGAACAAGATAGCTACAAGTCTAGGGCGTAAATTAGTTATCGTTAAAAAAGAATGGGATGGTTTAATTCCTGCCTTACAAAATGGCGAAATTGATTTAATCGTAGGTGGAATGACTAAAACAGACGAAAGAGCTAAAATGATAGATTTCACTGAACCTTATTTAAAGCCAACAGTACGTTTCATCGTTCATAAGGATAATCCTCAAAATATCCAAAATATTAGTGATTTAACAGGTAAAACATTAGGGGTTCAAAAAGAAACCATTTATGAAAAAAAAACAAAAGAATTAGCTGGTAGCGAAGGAACAGTAGAATTTTTAGACAGTTATACTGATTTAATTACCAAAACCAAAACCAAAAATATTGTCGGTTTTATAGCTGAATCTCCTTTAGCCCAACTTTATTTAAATAAATTTTCTGATTCATTAACGACTATTGATAATGTTGATGCAGCATTATATAAACAAATTCAAGCTGCTAATATGGATATTGACACCAGAATTGGGGTTAGACAAAATAATCCTTTATTAGGACAAGTTAATGAAGTTTTAAGTAAAATAGATGAAAATACTAGAACACAATTTATGGAACAAGCAGTAAAAAACAATAGCGCCATTGAGCAAAAAAGTAGTATTTTCTCTATCTTAAGAAGAAACTCTGGTTTATATCTGAAAGGTATTAAAATAACCCTTCTTTTAGCTATTGTAGGTACTCTAGGGGCGTTTGGAATCGCTTTAGGTATTGTTTATCTAAAAGGAAAAAAACAAGACAGAAAAAAAGTCACTTCTGTTCAATATTATATCCAATTGATAACTGATCAATTGCTCTCTGCTTATATTTTTGTTATCAAAGGGATTCCGATGATGATTCAAGCGATGATTTTTTATTACGGTATCCACGCTTTAGGAGAATTTAAATGGTTAACTCCTCTAAATGCTGGTCTAATCGTGATTACCTTCAATTCTACCGCTTATATCGCTGAAATCATTTTAAGAAACGTTAATTTCTTTGATCCAGCTCAAATAGAAGCCGCTCAAGCTTTAGGGATGACAGAAAAACAAACATTAAGGCATGTTATTTTTCCTCAAGCGATCAAAAGATCTTTACTACCGATAATGAACGAATTTATCATTAATTTAAAAGATGGTTCTGTTTTAAGTGTTATTGGGGTAATGGAATTGTTCGCTGTTACTAAACAAATTAGAGGTGCAACTTTCAATACTTTCGCGACTTTCACTATCGCCGGGGTTATTTATTTAATTTTAATTTTATTCGCTAATATCGGTTTAAAAATATTAGAGAAAAAGTTAGGCACTCATAAATAACTATTAATCCCTAAATCATTGGAAAGTATAACTTCCTTTTCCACATTCTCCAAACAAAATTAACTTTAAAAAAACCTACCTTTCCATTTTTCTTTTTCTTAATTTTCCTCGCTTTTCACACTATCTTCCTATCCTATCTTATAATTACCTTATGATAAATCGTATCATAAGGTAATATTTTTTATGTATTTGTGCGCTTTTTTAACTATTGAAAGTCATTTCAAGAAAAAGAAACTAATTTATCGAAAAATTTGACTTTTTAAAAATATAAATGTAGAATACATATATAGTTTTTTTATTAATTAATGAATAAGGGTAGGGAATGGAATGATATGAATAACTATGATGATGTTTTTTTAAAAGAGAGTTTATTGCAAAGAGCTCAAGAGGCAAGAGATTTATTAAATTCTTTATTCACAGACGTTCTCCAACCTTTTCAACAAAGTAATACTATCGACAAGAGAATCTATCAATCAATAAAAGAACAAACCGACAAAATGGCCCACGAAATGGCAAGTTGGAAAGAATTAGAACACTTACTAAATGAAAACGAAAAACAAAAATTATCCAAAACCGTTAAAGAAGTAGAATTTTATTTACAAGAAATACAATTGTTTTTTGACGAAGTGGTCTTAATTAATCCAGACGGTCCTATAGTGGAATTAAAAATTTTTATTGAAATGTTGGAAAAAACTTGTGATCATTACAATCAAGTTCACAGAGATTACTTCTTATTCACAGGAAGCGCTTTAAACCATAAACAAAAAGAAAAAGACATCTTAAGTATTATTGAAAAAATAGAAGATTATATCAATACAAGTTATTTAATGGTTTTTACTTTTGATAAAGAAGATGATGTGGACTTATGTACGAGACATATAGATAAATTAATAGAAGTGAAAATGCTGTTTGTTGATTTATTAGAGCGCATTGATCAAGTGCAAAAACAATACAAAATAGTCATCCAAAACTTAAAAAAAAGTCATTTCGGTAAAATATTATTGAAGCAAAAAAATATTAATTATAAATATAAAAACTTATTCAATCCTACTTTTTTAAATCATTATTTTGAAAAAGGAGAAATAGAAGAAAAAAATGTATTATTGAAGGGTCAATTGTTTTCTTTTTCGCACGATAAATTAATTGATATATTAGCTGTGCGAGATGAAGGTGTACAAGTTTTCAACGGCTTTTTGCAAAAAGATAATTTTACTCAAGAAGAATTAAACATAAAAAAAACAGATCACATAATAGCTATAATTAAAATATTGCGCAAATCAAGTGAAACGCAATTGATCGATTGGGTAGAATTCATTAAAATAAACAAAGATTGGACTAAACACTTAAAAATAAGTCCAAATAAAAAAACCATCCCTTCCTATCCACAAAAAATAGGTTTCATTGTTTGTGATGAAAATTCTAAGGCTAAAAAACTGCAAAACAATATTCAAAAAAAACTCCCTTCCTCTGAAATGATCACTTTTTATGTTTCAACTGAAAAAAATGATGCAGTCGATAAAATAGCCAATATTATTAGAAAATTTAATAGAGAAAAATTAGTAGATGTTTTCGTTATTTTAAAAGAGAAAGATAATTTGGAAAATTTATGGCTATTCAATTCTAGAAAAATAATAGAGACTTTGTCTAAGTCTAAAATTCCTATGATTTCTTTTATAAGTCATGAAAGAGATTACACTCTTTTAGATGAAGTGGCTGACTTTTCTGCTGCCAATTATAAAGAAATTCTTGCTTTAATAACTGAGAAATAAAATTTTATTAGCGAGGCGTTTCTTGTGTGATCTTTTTCAACGAAAAAAATAAATATGTAATTAATTTAAAAATAATAAACGTTATCTTTCTTCTATTTTTTGTTTAAAAATTAACAACTTTATAACTTTTATAAAATAGAACATTTAACGTTCAATTTTTCTTTTTTTCGAACACATATCGTACATATTATTCCTCAAAAAAGCGTTTTTTAGAATATTATTCGCATAACTCCTATAAAGAGATTATTTTATTTGATTTTTATTAAATATATGGTATAATGTCAATATAACTTTTGCCATTTAATAAAGTTATAATGATTATTAAATTTAATATGAAAGAGGCAAAAAATGAGCAACGATAAAAAAAATAAAAGCGAAACTTTAATGCAAAAAGTAGTTAAATCAGCTATTATCAACATAGTGATGACGACTTTAGTTTTAGCTTTAGTGTTTTTCTTGTATAATGAAACTTTAAATTTAGTGGAAACATTAACAGATAAAACGCCCACTTCTCAAGAAAATAAAAAATTTTTAAATTTATTGTACCAACCGATAACTTACAATAAAGATTTATTCAGTTTAAAAAACACTCAATTATATTTATTATTTTATAGATTAAATATTTTCGCTTATATTATCTGTTTAATAATTTATAACGTTAAATTAGTTAAAGATTTAAAAAACTCACAAAGATAATTTTAAAAAGCAAGTATAATTAGGATTTATATAAATTTGAGACCAAACAAACCAATTGATAGTTTAATGCGTTAAAAACGTTTTAACCCTATTCCATTTAAGACCAATAATTTGTTTGGTCTTTTTTTATGCCCTTAAATAGGTCTTTATTTAACTAATAACAAAACACCCACTAAAACAACCAATTACAATATATATTAAGTTACGACATATATTAAATTACATAAAAAAAGAACCTCCAAAAAAGGTTCTTTTTTTGTTCCTCTTATCTAAAGAACAAATCAATCAAACAGATCATTTTTCTTGTAACTTATCTAAAGTCGCTTTAGCTTCATTTAAAAGATTATAAAAAACATGAGCTTTTTGATACATTTCTTCAATAAATTTAGGGTCTCTGTGGATTTCCTTAACCTTGCTGCTCTGAAACGTTTGATACACTAAGAAAAACGCTTTTTCTGTATCAGAACAAAAGAGTTGAGCTTGCACTTGAGCGTAATAATACATAGGTATTTCGTTATTTAACAAAAACTTGCTCCAAGAAGGGCTGTTATAAGAAATAGGACATTTTATTTCTAAAATGCTGTTAGATTCTTGATGCCAACCATCTAAAGAAGCGGACATAAAATCTTTAGTAAAGACAGCAGGAACGAATTCCATATTGTTCACTTCATTAAAAAAATTTCTCGCTTCTGGTTCTAAACGTCTACCGTGACGCATAGCATTATTATCTTCGATTTTTTCTTTAAAAAGTTTTCTTTTAAAAAGGGCTTGTTTAGATTCAAACGGATTTAACCCCATAATAGCAGCAACTTCTGAAGCGTTAATATAGTTGCTTCTATGCTTGTGCCATGCTTCAGAATTTTGTTCTAAATTAACCATTTGATTAGATTCTGATTTAGTAAATTTCATAACAAACAAACCTTTCTTGCTAACAATTATCAAGTTGTTAAGGGAATGAATTAAAGATGAGGTAAAAACAGTTTTTTAACGTTTTGAGTAGTTTGTTCGGCTACTTCTTCTAAAGTAATGTTTCTTAAACTCGCGATTTTTTCAGCTACTAATTTAACCAAAGCGGGTTCATTTCTATGTGATTTTTTTCCCGGAGAAGGGGTTAAAAAAGGTGAATCAGTTTCTAATAAGATTTTATCTAAAGGTAATTCTTTCGCTAAAGTATGAACTTCCGAAGCTTTTTCATATGTCACAATCCCACCGATACCTACGTAAAATCCTAAATCGATCGCTCTTTGGGCTGCTTCCAAATCGGTTACTAAAGAATGGAAAACGCCTCTAATTTTGTTTTTATAAGGCAACAAGATGTCATATATTTCTTCAAAAGAAGAACGAGCGTGCAAAATGATGGGTAAATCATATTTGATCGCTAATTCAACTTGAATTTTTAAAGTTTTTTGTTGTAATGGCAAGGTTTTTTGTTCATGATATAAATCAATACCAATTTCACCCACAGCCACCACTTGAGGGAGTTTTAAATATTTTTCAATACTGAAAGGATCTTCATTAGTCACATAAGACGGATGAATCCCCACAGCGACTTTGATTTCAGGGTTTTGAAGGGCTAATTCGATGGCTTTTTCGTTCGTTTTCTGATCTAAACCAGGGACGATAAAATATTGAACATCGTTTTTTATAGCTCTATTTATAACATCTTTTAAATCTTTAGAATAATCATCTAAATTAAGATGAGCGTGAGTATCAATTAACATGTTTTATTTCTCTTTTTAATCATCATATTTGGTTATTCAATGATAAATTTTATCATTAAAATTAGAAAAAAATAACTCATAAAAATGGGTTATTTTTTTCATTAAAAAGTATTATTTTTACATATGGATTGGTTTATCAATCGCGCCTAAAAAAGTTTCTAAAGTTAATTCAGATAAAGTTGGATGTGGGTGGATAGCGTGAACAACATCATGTGCTGTTCCTTCTAATTCCATAGTTACACCAATTTCACTAATTAATTCAGTAGCATTATAAGAGAAAATATGCATTCCTAAAACTTTAAGATCTTTTTTATCAACGATTAATTTGGCAAAACCATCTGTTTCGCCGTCAGCTAAAGCTTTACCGATCGCTTTAACAGGAAATTTAGAAACTTTGTATTCAATTCCTTTAGCTTTCACTTGTTCTTCAATCCAACCAATAGTGGCGATTTCAGGGAAACCGTAAACACAGGAAGGAACACGATCGTAATTCATTGGTTTTAAATGAGCATCAGCTTCTAAAGCATGAGTAACAGCGATAATTCCTTCGTGGCTCGCTACGTGAGCTAACATATATTTACCGTTAACATCGCCAATAGCATAAACATCTTCTACAGAAGTTTTTAAAAAGCCGTCTGTCATAACGCCTACTCTGTCAGTTTCTAAATTCAACTTTTCTATCCCTTTTAAATTAGGTTTAGTTCCAGTTGCCATTAAAACAACATCAGCTTCTTCTACGTGTGTTTCGTTTTCATAAGTGTAATGCACTTTATTATTATCGATTTCCACTACTGCAGCTTCAGTTAAAATTTTAATTTGGTTGCTTTTTAATTTTTTCGTGTAAGCATCAACAATATCTTTATCCATCACGTTTAAGATAGAGTTCGCTCTTTCTAAAATAATTACTTCAGCGCCAAATTTATTAAAAATAGTCGCAAACTCTACACCAATAACTCCACCACCAATAATAACTAATTTTTTCGGAAATTTTTCCAATTGAACTAATTCTTTACTAGTGTATAAGTATTTGTTTTCGTATGCTTCTTTAGCGCCTTTAATCGGAGGAATAAAAGCACTCGCTCCCGTAGCGATAATAAGTTTTTTAGTTTCTAAAACTTTATCACCTACTTGAACTTGATGAGCTGATAAAGCCTCAGCAAAACCGTTATAAACATCAATTTTATTTTTTTTCATTAAGAAAGAAATACCGTTAGTTAATTGTTTAACTATTTTGTTTTTACGTTCTAATACAGAAGTCCAATTTACTTCGACATCCGTACTAGTTTCAATACCGTATTCTTTAGAATGTTTTAAAAGGTCAAAAATTTTAGCGCTTTTTAAAAAAGCTTTAGTTGGTATACAACCGTAATTTAAACAAATTCCGCCTAATTTATGGTCTTCTACTAAAGCAACTTTAGCTCCCATTTGGGACGCTTTAATAGCGGAGGTATAACCGCCAGGTCCTCCGCCAATAATTAAAATATCATATCTTTCCATCAATTTACTTCTCTTTTTTATAATTCAGTCAAAAAATAATTTTCCTTTTTATAAAGCAGTGAAATCATTTTCTAAAGTTTTAACATCGTTTAATAATTCTTTAATTTTTTTCAATAATCTTCCGCCGTCAGCACCATCAATAATACGGTGATCGATCGCTAAAGATAGAGGTAACATATCAGCTACAACAATTTCGCCGTTTTTAACTATTGGTTTTTTAACTATTTTACCAATACCAAGAATAGCTAATTCCGGATGATTAATAATTGGTGTACCATAAGTAATATCAATAGCGCCAAAATTACTTAAAGTAAAAGTACCTTTTTGTAATTGAGGTAATTGTAGTTTTCTTTCCACTGTGTTAACAGATAAAGTGTGGATTTCTTTCGCTAACTCTAAAACAGTTAAATTATCAACGTTTTTAATGTTAGGAACAATTAAGCCATCTTTAGTGTCAATAGCAATGCCTAAGTTAATATAGTTTTTAATGATTAATTCTTCTTTTTCATCATCAAAACTAGCGTTAAAAACAGGATATTCTTTTAAAGCTAAAACAACCGCTTTAGCGATAAAAGCCATATAAGTTAATTTAATGCCTTTTTCTTGAGCTACTGGTTTCATTTGCGTTCTTAAAGCTACTAAATTAGTAATATCTACTTCATCCATTAAAGTTACTTCAGGAATAACTGTTTTGGAAATGCTCATTTTTTTAGCAATTGTTTTTCTTAAACGAGAAATTTTTTTAATTTCTACGTCTTCTGTGTTAGTATTTGTGTTGTTTTCTACAGCTTCTTTTGTAGGGTTTAAAACATTGTCGTTATTATTTGTCATTTTTAAAACGTCCTTTTTTATTTAAATTATTCTTCTTCAATAACAGCTAAAACATCTCCAACGTTAACATTTTCGCCCTCTTGGTAACCAATTTTAGTAATAGTACCAGTTTTAGGAGCAGTTATGTCAGCTTGTAATTTATCAGTTTCAACGATTACTAAAACATCGCCTTCTTTAACTTTGTCGCCAACTTTACAGTTCCAAGTTAAAACAGTTCCTTCGTTAATTCCTTCGCCTATATCAGCAAATTTTAATTCATACATATTATTACCCTCATTCATTTTTTTAAATTTTTTTGTTTAAATTATTTTTTTAAAGCTTTTTTTACGCCATAAATTACTTTATCAGCGTTTAAAACTTGGTGATATTCTCCTCTTGCTAAAGGCATGATGATATCATGACCTGTTACACGACTAGGAGCAGCTTTTAAATGATCAAAAGCATATTCATTTACTAAAGTAATTAATTCACCAGCTGGTCCATAAGTTTTAGTAGCTTCATGTACTACAACTAATCTACCAGTTTTTTTCACAGAATTAAGAACTGTTTCTCTATCAATCGGATTAATAGTTCTTAAATCCACTAATTCTACAGAAATGCCATCAGCTTCTAGTTTTTCTAAAGCAGATTGAACGATGGAAACAGCTGAACTCCAAGCGATTACAGTTACATCTGTACCTTCTTTAACTACGTTCGCTTTACCAATTTCTGTTTCGTATTCTTCTTCAGGAACTTCTTGTTTTCCTGCACGATATAAATATTTAGGTTCCATGTAAACAACTGGATCCGGGCTATTAATAGCGGCAATTAAAAGACCTTTAGCGTCGTAAGGATTAGAAGGAACTACCACTTTTAAACCAGGAATAGAACCTAAAATAACTTCTAAACTCTCTGAGTGATGTTCTAATGCTTTAACTCCGCCACCAACAGGAACTTTTAAAACCATAGGACAAGAAAAACTGTTACGAGTACGATTTCTCATTCTCGCAGCATGAGCGATTAAATCTTCTAATCCCACATAAAGGAAACCATCAAATTGAATTTCAGCTACAGGAATTAAACCGTTCATAGACATTCCGATCGCACTACCAACGATAGCAGATTCAGCTATAGGAGTATCGAAAACACGAGATTCTCCGTATTTTTTTTGCAATCCTGCAGTAACACGGAAAACTCCTCCTAATTTACCAATATCTTGACCAAAAACCACTACTTTAGGGTTTTTAGCTAATTGGAGATCTAAGGTATGATTAACCGCTTGCAATAAATTCATTAAAGCCATTTTTATTTACCTTCTTCTTTTGATTTTAAAAATTGTTCGTATTCTGCGTGTTGTTCTTTTAATTGAGGTGTCATTTCATGGTAAAGATGTTCAAAAATTTCAATCGGTTCTACATTAGCGCCGTACGAAGTAATTTTTTCATGTACTTCGGAAACGTGTTTTTCTGCTTCTTGATTGATTTGTTCTACCATTTCTTCAGTTAAAACGTTTTTTTTCAACAAATACTTTTTAAAACGTTCAATAGGATCTTTTTTATTCCATTCTTCCTCTTCTTCTTTAGAACGGTATAAGTTAGGGTTATCGTTAGTTGTATGAGCTCCCATACGGTAAGTAAAGATCTCAATTAAACTAGCTCCTTCGCCGTTACGTGCTGCTTCAGTAAATTCTTTAACAGCCGCATAAACAGCTAAAACGTCATTACCATCTACTTGAATACCAGGAATACCGAAAGCATAGGATTTTTGTGCTAAAGTTTCAGAGTTAGAAGCGATTTTTCTTGGAGTAGAAATAGCGTATTGATTGTTTTGAATCAATACTACTAAAGGAGCTTTATAAACGGATGCGTAATTCAAACCAGCATAAAATTCTTCATGAGCTGTTCCGCCATCACCAATAGTCGCTACTGTAACTTCTTTTTTGTTTTGCAATTTACTTGCTAAAGCTAAACCAGCACCAATATTGATTCCTGAACCAATAATAATGTTAACTGGTAAAATACGTTTAGAAGGATCCATTTTAGAACCTTTTTCGTTACCATACCAATAAAGGTAGATATTTTCTAAAGGAATACCACGGTATAAATAAACCCCAATATCACGGAAATAAGGTGAAACCCAGTCTTGGTCTTCTAAAGCTGCTGCTGAACCGACTTGACCGCCTTCATGTCCTCTGTTAATAACGTAAGAAAGCATTCTGCCTTGACGTTGGTATTGAACCGCTTTAATATCAGAAACTCTTGCTAAAACCATAGTTTTATACATTTTTAACAGTTTTTCTGCAGGTATTTTTGGTTCTAATTGTGGATTAACTACATTTCCTTCTGAATCCAAAATTTGTAATCTTTGTTTTTTCAAAGGATCGTAAGATTTACTTAATGTCATTTAGAAAATTAACTCCTTTTATTTTTTTTAAATAATTTTTTGTAAAGACGAATTTAGCCACATTAATAACATGTTGTTTGAAAAAATTAAATTTCTTGTTTTTTTATTTTAAGCAAAAGTTTTTTTCAAAAACATTTGTTAAAATAATTTTTTTGGTTTAAATACAAAGGTAAAAATTAGTGAAGAAAATCTTAATAATAATGTATTTAAACGAAAAAAATATAAATTTATTAAGAAATTTAAGACCATCTTTAATTTTAACTTATTTTTTAATTTTTGTCAAATATTGTTGATAATTTTATTGTTTCTTCACTGATAGGACTCTTTTTATCCCTTGTCTTATTTAGTTCCTAGAAGTCATTATTTTAGTTAAAAACCCTTTTTAAGGGCTTTTTAAGGATAAATTATTTAATTTCTATTTTTCCTTCAGTAACTACTATGATTTCTCCGTCTTCGCCCTCAGTTAAAGCATCTAGTTTACGGTCTAATTCTGCTTGGTTTAAAACTGGAGTGATACCGTAACTTAAAGCTAATAAATTAGCTTCTTTTTCGTCTTGAACTGTTGCTAAAACAGGAACAGAAGGATGGAATTTAGAAATGCTTTCAGCATCTTCCCAATTGCTCACCAAAATCGCTGCAATAGGATAACGCACTGATAATTCCGCTGCACTTAATAAAAGATCTTCTTGTAAACTTTCTGGTTCATAAAGAGGAGCAAAAAACTCATTTTCACGCGCTTTTTCAGCTTGTTTATTGATTTTATGCATAAATTGTACTGCTTCTACTGGATATTCTCCTGAAGCAGATTCGCCGGATAACATAGTGGCAGTAGTGCCTTCTTTAACAGCGTTATAAACGTCTGAAATTTCGGCTTTAGTTGGACGAGGGTTTTTTTGCATAGATTCTAGCATTTGCGTAGCTACTACAACAGTTTTACCTTCTTCTAAACATTTTTCAATGATAGTTGTTTGGTATAAAGGAACCATTTCGCCGGGAACTTCGATACCTAAATCTCCTCTAGCGACCATAATACCATCAGAAACTTCAATAATTTCGTCTAAATTGTCAACCCCTTCTTGGTTTTCAATTTTAGAGATAATACGAATATGATCGTTGTTTTGTTCTTTTAAAATTTTTCTTAATTCTAACACGTCTTCAGCGTTTCTAACGAAAGAAGCAGCGATATAATCGTAATTTTGTTCAGAAGCAAAAATAACGTCTTGACGGTCTTTTTCGGAAACAAAAGGAATGTTTAAACTAACGTTAGGAACGTTAACTCCACGACGTGATTTTACAACATGAGTGTTTTTGGCTTTGGTTACTAATTCTTTTTTCTGAGCGTCTTTTTCAACGATTTCTAAAGATAAATAACCATCATCAACATTAACCACATCACCTACGTTTAATTCATCATAAAAACCAGGATAAGTAACAGAGAATAAAGAGGCGTTACCTAAGACTTCTTCAGTAGTTATTCTTACTAAAGAATCTTTAGTAATAGTGACTGCTCCGTCAAATTCATGAGTTCTTACTTCCGGTCCTTTGGTATCTAATAAAGTAGCCACATGAGTGTTTAATTCTTGGTTTAAATCACGAATAGTTTTCAGTAATTTTTTACTGTTATCGTATTGAGCGTGAGAAAAATTAAATCTCGCTACATTCATGCCAGAAAGCATCAATTGCTTTAAAACGTTAACATCATAAGATGCAGGTCCTAAAGTACAAATAATTTTAGTTTTATTCTCTTGCATTGTTTTACCTTTTCTTAAATATAATTTATTGTTCGATGAAAATATTTTTTAACCATTAAAAGGTTAATTTATTTTATTAAAGATTTTCCCGTCATTTCTTTGGGTTGAGGTATTTTCAATAATGCTAATAAAGTCGGAGCTACATCGCATAAAGCACCTTTTTGCACAGAAACATTTTCATCCGTGACAATAACAGGCACTAAATTAGTAGTATGAGCGGTATGAGGACGACCTTGCTCATCTGCCATTTGTTCGGCATTTCCGTGGTCCGCCACTACAACGGCTTTTCCACCTACGGATAAAATAGCTTCTACTACCGTTTTTAAAGCTTTATCGGTGGCTTCGACAGCTGCAATAGCTGCTTCTAAAGAACCTGTATGACCGACCATATCCGGATTAGCAAAATTTAACACCATTGTTTGATATTGTTTAGATAAAATAGCTTCTTTCGCTTGGGCGGCGATTTCTAAAGCGCTCATTTCAGGCTTTAAATCATAAGTCGGCACCGCAGGAGAAGGGATTAAAATCTCCTCGCAACCTTTTAATTTAACATGCTGAGAACCGTTAAAAAAGAAAGTCACGTGAGGATATTTTTCAGTTTCCGCTATTCTTAATTGTGCTAAATTATGGTTAGCTACCACTTCGCCAAAAGTATTGGTTAAATCTTCTTTTTGAAAAGCTACCGCACCTTTCACACTTTCAGCATAAGGAGACATAGTTGCACATAAAACGTTATTTAATGTTTTTTCGCCTTGAAAAGGAGTTTTGCCAGGAGTGATGAAAAGATCGGTTTTAGTAGGGTTGGATAAAGCGGTCGCTAAACGGACGATACGGTCAGGTCTGAAATTGAAAAAGATCACACCATCGTTATCTTCGATTAAACCATTAACATCCGCAATAGCCGGTTTGATAAATTCATCAGTAATATCGTCACGATAAGATTGTTCCATATAATCTATTACTGACCCTATTATCGGCGCTTTTTGAGAAACTAACATATTATAAACCGTATTAATACGTTCCCAGTTATTATCACGATCCATAGCGTAATATCGACCCGCTACAGAAGCAATTTTAACTTTTTGTTCTAAAAGAGGTTTAAGATAATTTAAACCAGATTTAGGCGATGTATCGCGTCCATCGGTAAAAGCGTGTAAATAAGTTTTTTCGGTTAAATTATTTTGTTCAGCCATCTCTAATAACGCTTGAGCGTGGTTGATATGGGAGTGAATACCACCATCAGAAATCATGCCCACAAGATGCAGTTTACTATTGTGTTTTTTCACATGTTTGATGACTTGTAAAAAACTTTCGTTTTGAAAAAAATTTTTTTCTTTAATAGCTTTGTTAATTTTGGTTAAAGATTGGTAAACTATTCTACCAGCGCCTAAATTTAAATGACCCACTTCGCTGTTACCCATTTGTCCTTCAGGTAAACCAACGGCTTCCCCTGACGCCACTAAGGCGTTGTGGGGATAACTTTTAAAAAGAGAATCTAAATAAGGTGTCTGAGCTAACAAAACAGCGTTATTTTGTTTTTGGCGAGAAATTCCTAAACCATCTAATATAATAAGACCAACAAATGATTCCAAAATAAATTCCCTCATTTTTCTTTCTTACTTCATAATGTTACTGAAAAAGAGCCATTATTGAGTAAAAATGATTATTTTTTTAAATTATAAAAAGCTTTTAATCCTAAATAAGGAGCATTTTGTAAGTTGTCTTCAATTCTTAATAATTGATTATATTTAGCGATACGGTCAGTTCTAGAACAAGAACCAGTTTTGATTTGACCTGCGTTAGTTGCAACAGCTAAATCAGCAATAGTAGTATCTTCAGTTTCTCCACTACGATGAGAAATAACAGCCGTAAAGGAAGCTTTTTTAGCCATTTCGATCGCTTCTAAAGTTTCGGTTAAAGTACCAATTTGGTTTAATTTAATCAAAATAGAATTAGCCGTTTTTTCTTCAATTCCTTGCGATAATCTTTCGACGTTAGTTACGAACAAATCATCACCAACTATTTGAACTTTGTGACCTAATTTGCTAGTTAATAATTTCCAACCATCCCAATCGTTTTGGTCTAAACCATCTTCAATTGATAAAATAGGGTATTTATTCACTAATTCTTCATAAAAAGCCACTAATTCAGCACTTGTGAAAGATTTGTTATTTTCAGAAGCTAAAACATATTTTTTCTGTTCTGCGTCATAAAATTCGGAAGCAGCAACGTCCATCCCTAAATAAATGTCTTCTCCTGGTTTATAACCAGCATTAGTAATAGCTTGTAAAATCATTTGTAAAGCTTCTTCGTTAGAAGATAAATCCGGAGCATATCCCCCTTCATCTCCTACTGTTGTAGGATAACCTTTTTGTTTTAACAGTTTGCCTAAATGATGAAAAACTTCAGTACCATATCTTAAAGCTTCTTTAAAAGTAGGAGCTCCCACAGGTAAAATCATAAATTCTTGAAAATCAACACTATTGGAAGCGTGCGCTCCACCGTTCATAATATTAATCATTGGTACCGGTAATTGTTTCGGTTGCACTCCACCTAAATATTCATAAAGTTCCAAATTTAAATATGAAGCAGCTGCTTTAGCAACAGCCAATGAAACGCCTAAAATAGCGTTAGCCCCTAATTTAGATTTATTCGGCGTACCATCAAGTTCAATCATCGCCTGATCGATAGCTTTTTGTTCTAAGACAGAGACATCCATTAAAGCAGGTTTGATAACTTTTACTACGTTTTCTACCGCTTGTAAAACACCTTTGCCTAAATATCTTTTTTCATCTTTGTCTCTTAATTCAACAGCTTCGTATAATCCAGTTGAAGCACCAGAAGGAACAATAGCTCTTCCTCTAACTTCAGATGTTTGCACTTCAACTTCTACAGTAGGATTTCCTCTAGAATCTAAAACTTCGCGAGCTAAAATATCAGTAATATATGGCATTATTTGTTTCTCCTTTTGTTATAAATCTTTTCAAATAATAAAATTCATGCAAAATAAAATGAATTCTTTAAAAATTTTTTATACAACAATACATTAAAATTGTATCAAAAAAAACCCATAAATATTACAACTATATTTCTTTTTTCTGCATTTTTTTATTTTTGGTCTAAAATAAGGCTTATTTATCAGGTTTAAGACATATAAAGAAAAAACCACTTCGAGAAGTGGTTGGTACAAAAGGACCTCTTTATGAGAAAGAATTTTTATTTAACCGAATTGCTTACTAAAGTGATCAAACTAATAGCAATAGTGAAAGTAATAATAGAAAAAACGTATTTAATCACAATATTCTTTTTAACATCTATTTTTCTAAAATAATCGATAGCGAAAGAAGCGACCAAAATAGAACCATCTATAATTAACAAAATCATAGGAAATTCGATGGTAACATATTTTTTTATAAAATTATGTAAAACTTTGAAAACAAAATCAGTTCCACCTGTAGAAGCTTCATTTCCGATCACTAAACCAGCCCCTATGCCGATAAAAACACCAATAATAACGGAAGATAAGGATAAACGGTAAAGAATGTTATTTTTAATCTTATCCGGGAATTTATTTAATAAAAACACTCTATCTATTCGCCAATATTCTAATATTTTAAACAAAATAGAAAACAAGGAAGCCACAAAAAGCGTTAATAAAAAAAACCATGTTGGATGAAAACATGCACCAAATAAAATAATAAAAATACGGAAAAACAAAATACCGTTATTACTACTGAACCAATGGTTTTGTTTTTTCTCCTTTGTTTTGTAAAAAAACACTTTATCTAAAAATAAGCAAAGCGCTTCTAGACCACCTATAATTAATTCTTGCGGTAAAATGAAAAAATAAATAGCAAAAACCATCAATAAGGAACCTAAAGTTAATTGACAAAAACGCGTGGGTTCAAAATGATGCTTGTCTACTGATAAATCTAATTTATCGAAATACATACATTTCGCAAAAGTGACTATTATAACAAACGCAATAAATATTAATGATTGAAAAGACGATTTTTTTAATTTTTGTTTCATTTGGGGATTCTTCTTTACTAATTAATTTATTTTCTTTAAAAAAATTTTTAAGCTAATTTAGTAAAACTTTCTACCATAACATGATTATTATCTTTGACGATAATTAAATTAGTCGTTACATAAGGGGAAATATCAGCAATCCTTTGAGGCGGAATAGCGATTAAAAATTGAATGTTTAATTGGTTGAAAAAATACATCATGGATTCAATTCTATTTTCATCCATATTATTAAAAGCTTCATCAAATAAAACTAAACAACCTTTATGAACGGTATTTTCACTTAATAATTGTTCAAAACAAATACCGATAATAATATAAAAAGGTACTTGAGTTTCTCCACCAGATTTTTCACGAAAAATTTTAGAAAATAAAGATATATTGCCGTAAATATCGTTAATTTGAATATCATAAGTTAAATAATTACGATAATCTAAAAATTCATAAGCGATCGCTTCATATCCTTCTTCAAAATAAATTATTTTTTGAAATAATTCGTCTAATAAAATATCTTTATAAGAGGAAGCATTCTCGGAAAATAAATTAATCTCTTGGGTGAAATTATCTTCTACAATCATGGAATAATATTTTTTATATTCAGGATCATCAGAAGCTTTGGTAATAATTTGATAACTATCATCACCGAAAGGTCTATTTTTTAAAAGTTCGTTTAATTTTTTAATTTGTTGTTTAGCGTTTTCAATACTTTCTTTGAGTTTATTCACGAATTCTTCTTTAAAAATAATTTCGGTTTTAGTGCTTAATTCTTTGGCTTCTTGTTCGTAAGTAATCAAATTTTTGGAGCTAATTAAATTATATTCTTGTACGAAATAATCAAAATATTCTAATTTTGCCTCAATAGTGGTGAGATGATAAGTCTCAATGTATAAATTCATATACTTCGTTAAATCAAGGTTTTGAGCGTGTTTTTGTTTCTCAATGTTTTTGACGTTATCTTGTATATGATGTAAAATATATTCATAATTGTTTTGGTAAGTAGTTAAATAATTTTGCAGCTGAACGGAAGCTTTTTCTAAATTCACTACTTCTTTTTGTTCTATAGCGTATAAATCATTTTGTAAATCCGTTAATTCTTTTTGAAGAAAAATTATTTTCTCTTCATACTTATTATACTTGTTTTTGCTTTCCACAATTTTTAATAAAACAAGATCTAATGATTCGTTCAGAATTTGTTTATCTTTTTTAATCTTTTTTAAATTATCTTCTATTTGTTCCACATTTTGTTGACTACGGAATTGTTCTATTTTCTGGTTAATAACAACTATTTCTTGCTCATTATCAGATAATTTTTTATAGACGGTAAATGGATCATTATTCACTAAAGAAAAGACTTTACTTTTTCTCATTAATTCAATAATACTTTTATTTTTCATAAAAATATTTTGTTTTTGGTTTAAATGGTCTTTTAAAGTATTAATTTCTGATAAAAGTATTTTTTTACGTATTTCTTTAGATTCGTTACCAATATAAGGAATTTGGTAACTTTTCGGATTTAATTGTTTCGCGGTATAACTACTATAAATCATCCCTTGAGGAGTAATCGCGGTTTTATGGTTTTTTAATTGAGTGACATCAGTTTCACAGATAATATGGGATAACAATAATTTAGCGTATTTTAAAGCATCTTTATGGTTACTAGTAATTTTATCCGCTAAACTCTGAGGATTATCAGCTACATCCGGTATTTTATCAACATTCACCAAACCAACGTCATAAATCTTTTCGCTAGCTTGAAATTTTTCATATATTTTTAAAGCTTGATCAAAATAACCCGCTTCCACGATTAAATTAAATTTTCGACTACCTAAAAAACCTTCGATAGAATTGCGCCATAATTCATCATTAATATCAATTAATTCACAAAAAGGATGAATATGGATTTCTTTTTTATAAAAAAGACTTAATTTTTCGTTTAATAAAGTTACTAGTTTTTTAACGTTCGGATTATATATTTTAGTGATATTATTCATGGCTTGAAAAGTGGAGTTTTTTTCAGTAATTTGTTGTTGCAAATGTTTGATATCTTTTTGCACATCATTTTGGGCGATATTAAAATTAAGAATTTCTTGGGATAAATAATCCGTCATCGCCAACATGGTTTTTTTCAATTCCGGATAAATATCCAATGGTTTTGGGGCAGTTAAAAAACGTGCTATTTCTTCGGCTGTTTGATGAATAATAGCGTCTGGTTGTAAACAATACAATTCTTGGAAGATTTTTTGTTCAGCTCGCAATCGCTCTTGAAAAAAATCTATTTGACTTTGCAAATCTTGACAAAAAGTTTGTTTTTGGGATAATTCTTTTTGTAAAGAATAAAATATTTGACTTAAATCACCTTGAGAACGGTTGTTTTGTAATTGTAACAAATGATTGTTTAAATTGTCAATAGAGGTATTGATATTCTGTTTTTCTTCTAATAAATGGTTAGTTTTCACAGCCTCTTGTTCTTTTTTAACCAACATGTTTTCTAAATGATTTTGGTTTTTCGCTATTAAAACTTTTTTCTCTACTAAAGAGTTAATTTTGATTTGTTCGTCTAAGAATTTAAATTTTTTTTCTGCATCAATAATAACGATTAATTGCTGTAATTTGTTTTTTTCTAATTCTATTTGAGATTCTATTTTTTTCAATTGGCGAACACTATTTTTTAAACTAGAAATATTGATCGGATTTTCTTCTAATAAAAAATCAAAAACAAAATTTTGCAAATTAAGCGGTTTAAACGCTAAAGCTTTGGGTAAAATTTCTAAATATTTAGTGACGTTAATATTTAAATATTTACCGACAGCTTGTTTATATTGCGTTTTGGTGTCAAAAAAACTAAAATCTGGCTTTTGTACTCGTAAATATTCCGCTAATTGTTTATGGTTTTTCGGTTTATGATTAGAAATAAAAAGTTCGCTTTTTAAGGCTATATTTTCATAAAGATAAAATCTTTCTTTTAAAACTCCTCTTTGAGGCAATTCCAAAACACAACCTAAAATAGTGGGTTCTTGAGTTTCCTCATCCACAAATTCTAACGCAATATGGGTAATAACGTCCCCATTCCTTAAAAACTCCTTATTTTCGGCACCTATCTTGCCTCTCATATAGCTTTCTAAAGAACGTTTAGCGTTCACATTAGCCGCTAAATTGAATTTAACATTTTTTCTCTCACCAATTAAAACGTATTGTAAAGCGTCTAATAAAGTTGATTTACCCGCTCCATTTTCGCCAGAAATTAAAGCATTCCCGGTTATTTCAATTGTTTGAGAAGAGAATAAATGCCAGTTTACTAATTGTATCTTAGTTAATTTTTTCATCTGGGTTTTCACTTTGTTTCAAAAGAAAGAGTTCTTGATAATGTTTAATCATCTCTATATCAATTAAATAAAGAATAGAAGGATAAATGGTAATGGTTAAATCATCAGATAAGTGATTGTTATGGTCCGAATAATCAATAATATTATATTGACGCAACATCGTTAAAGTTTTTTTAACTGTTTCTTTGTTGAATTTTTGTACTTCAGAATAACCAATATGTTTTAATTCCTTGAAAATATCCTGCAAAAACACTTCTATTTTAGTGTTAGAAGGTGTTGTTTCTTTTTTTTGTTGAAACAAGATACGAAAGATAAATAAAATCAAACTTTCTTCTTTTTTTAATTTTAATTTATTAAAATGATGTAAATTATGAATAAAAATAACTTCATCATGTTTTTTAATTTCTAACTCAAAATCTGCTAATTGGAAAAAAGAAGCAAAAAGCTCACGGTGTAATAAAATAAAACGATAATCATTAGCATCTGCCATTTTTTGCAGTGTTAAATAATTCACTTGAAATAGTTTATTAACGATACGCGAAAAAAGATCTTTTTCTTTCTCTTTTAATTGTTCAAATTTGGGGGAAAAAATATGTAATTCTTGTGTTTTTTTATCCATTAAAACCCTTTTAATTTAAAAAATTTGTTATTAATAAAAAAACAATAAATAAACATTTTTTCAAGCTTTATGGGGTTATTCTTTAATCCCTTTTTTGGATCAAAAAGAGAAGGAAACGCTTTATATAAAGTTAAAAGATGTTTAAAATTGTTTTTTCTAAAAAATAATGATATCTTATAAAATATGTTCTTCGTAAAAATCATACATTTTATCATCGTCTATATGGGGAGAAACAATATTAGCTGCTGCTTTTACTTTAGGATATAAACTATTTCCCATCGCAATACCGATATCAGCTGCTTCTAACATTTCAATATCGTTAGAACCGTCTCCCATACAAATTAATTGATGATCAGGATATTTGTCTTTAATTTTTTTAATTCCGTAGTATTTATTAACGCCTTTAACGGTTAAATCAATATGATTTTTCCATACGCAAATATTGAAATAATCTAGATCTTTAAATAAAGGGGCGAATTTGTCTTTATCCGCTCCAACCACGATTAAAAGATAAATTTTTTCTTTTAAGTAAAATTGGTTATCAATGGCAAAATCTAAAGTTTTCTGATATTCTTTGACTAATTCCATATCGTCTTTTTTTTCGTCAAAATATAAACCGGCATCGTTAATTCCTATACTAGCAGCCATCATTTGATAGTTTTGAATTCTTTTATGAACTTCTTCAATATGTTCTGTAGGAATAGGAGATTCGTCGATAATTTGACCATCAGAAATAGTTAAAGAACCGTTCATCAGAACAAAATATTTAAATAACGGTAATAATTCTTCAACAGCGTTTAAATTACGGTAATTTCTACCTGTTGCTATTCCTAAAATAGTATTAGGCATTTGAGATAATTTTAAAATTAATTTTTTGGTTTGTGGTAAAATGGCTTTTTTCTTATTACTATATAAAGTTTCATCGATATCAAAAAAAAATAATCTCTTTTTAATAGTTAACACCTCTTTTTCTTGTCTTAAATAAATATACCAATTACTTATTATTATATCAAAAAAAAGATCATTTGGCATAAAAAAGAAGAGATTAGAATATATAAAAAGCAAAGAAAGGGCCTTATTCTTGTGAAATTATTATTTTTTTATAAAGGGTTTATTTATTTTATTGAATAGGAGTCCAAATAATCAATCTCACTCAGCTTTTAATAAATCAACAATATTTACGAAACAAAAAAAAGAGACCATATGAGGTCTCTTTTTTATTTCTTTTTCAAAATAAATTATTTTTTTTGCTGAATTTTATCATTTAACATGGCAACAAATTCTTCCACAGAAACGTTATTTTGTTTATGATCGCCGTATTCTCGATAAGTCAAACGATTACTAGTTAACTCTTGATCACCAATAACGATTTGGAAAGGAATTTTGGCTTTTTGAGATTCTCTAATTTTATAACCTAAAGTAGCTTCTTTATTGTTAATTTCTACTCTTAAATTATGTTTCAATAAAATTTCTTGTATTTTTTTCGTATGTTCTAAATGCAATTGAGCGTTAACAGGTATTAAAACGACTTGTAAAGGAGCTAACCATAACGGGAAAACACCTTTATTTTGTTCAATTAAATAAGCTAAAAAGCGTTCTACTGTGGAAATAACCGCTCTATGGATCACGATAGGAGTATGTTCTTTGCTATCTTCGCCAATATAGGTTAAGTTAAATCTTTGTGGCAAAAGGAAATCTAATTGAATAGTGGATAAAGTTTCCTCATTGCCTAAAGCAGTTAAAACTTGAACATCTAATTTAGGACCATAAAAAGCAGCATCGCCTTTTTGTTCTTTATATTTAATGTTTAAACCGTTTAAAATTTCTTTTAAGATAGATTCAGATTTATGCCACATATTATCATCATCAAAATATTTATCTTTATTTTCGGGATCTCTAGTGCTTAAATTGAAAAAATAATCCGTAATATTAAAATCTTTATAAACTTCAAAAATTAAATGCATAATTTTCACGAATTCAGTTTTAATTTGTTCTTGAGTGATAAAGATATGAGCGTCATTTAAAGTCATTTCTCTTACCCTTTGTAAACCTGAAACCGCTCCAGAATGTTCGTACCTATGCATCATCCCTAATTCAGCGATTTTAAGAGGTAAATCTTTATAACTGCGTAATTGTTGTTTAAAAATCATCATATGATGAGGACAATTCATCGGTCTTAAAACCAGTTTTTCTTCTTTTTTTAATTCCATAATAGGGAACATATTATCTTTATAAAGTTCTAAATGCCCTGATTCTTCGTATAATTTAGTATTAGCTATAATAGGCGTATAAACGTGTTGATAACCATAAGATAATTCTTTATCCACAATATATCTTTCTAAAATACGACGTATAGTAGCTCCTTTAGGTAACCAAAAAGGCAAGCCTGCTCCTACTTCAGGAGATAACATAAAGTAATTCTGTTCTTTATTGATGTTTTTGTGGTCTCTTTGTTTTCTTTCTAATAATAAATTTAAATAATTTTTTAAATCTAGCCTGTTAAAGAAAGAAATACCATAAATTCTTGTTAAAGCTTTGTTTTTAACACTGCCTTGGAAATAGGAACCAGATGTTTTTAACAATTTAAAATGTTTGATAAATTTAGTATTAGTCAGGTGGATACCGCGACAAAGGTCAGTAAATTCGCCTTGAGTATAAATGCTCAAAGTAGGGTCTTTAATATTTTTTAATATGGTTTGTTTATAAATATTATCCGCAAATAACTTTTCTGCTTCTTCGTAACTAACTTCTTTTCTCACAATAGCCAATTTTTCTTGTGCAATAGTTTGCATCATTTTTTCGATTGTGGCAAAATCATTCTCCGAAACAACTGAATTTTGAAAATCGATATCATAATAAAAACCTTCTTTAATGGTTGGACCGACAACAAAAAGAGCTTCAGGATAAAGCCTTTTAATCGCTTGAGCCATTAAATGAGCGGTACTATGGTTTAAAATTTCCCAACTTTTTTCATGTTTTTCTGTCATGATTTCTAAAGTACCATCTTCTTCTAAAGGACGGTTCAATTCGATCGCTTTTTCGTTAAATAAAGCGGCTATTGGTTTGGTAGAAAAATTTAAATTTTGTTGTTGAATGATTTCAACAGGAGTAATTCCTTTGGAAAAAGATTCTATTACATCATTATTAAAACGTATTTTAATCATAAAGCTAAATCTAGTCCTTTCTTTTCTTCAATACTATAAATTATACATAAAAACCTGTTTAAAAGAACTATTTTCCTAAACAAAAATTAGAAAATAATTCATCCATTAAGGTTTCGTTAATATTGTTGCCTACAATAGTTCCTAAAGCTTCATAAGCTTCTTTTAAAGAAATAATATGAATATCTATCGGAATTTGTTGATCAATATCTATAATAACGTTTTTTAAAGCTTGTAAAGCCTTTTTCATTTGTTGGATATGTCTTGAATTAGATAAATAATTAAAGTTTTTTTCTTCAATCAGGTCTAATTGAAAAGTTTTTAAAATTTTATCTTTGAGGTGATTAATTCCCTCTTTAGTAACATTAGAAATTAAAACCATTTCTTCTTCTAAAAAAGAAGCATCCATTTTAGCAGGCAAATCAGCTTTACTACCGATTAAAATGCGTGGATGGTTTTTAGTCATTTCTAGCAATTCTTTATCTTCTTGATCTAAAGGACGACTTTGATCTAATAATAATAAAACCAATTCCGCCTCTTTTAAGAATTTTTTAGACAGTAAAACGCCCATTTTTTCTAAAGGATCATCAGTCTCTCTAATGCCTGCGGTATCAATTAAATTCAAAGAAACGCCTTTAATATTAACATGTACATCTAAAAAATCTCTAGTAGTTCCGGCAATATCTGAAACAATCGCTCTTTTTTCGTCTAAAATAGCGTTTAATAAACTAGATTTACCCACATTAGGTTTACCGATAATTAAAGTCTTAATCCCTTCTTTTAAAAAACGCGTTGTGACAGAATGATCTAAAATATCTTGCATACTGTTAATTAAACGATGAACTTCTGGTAAAATAATATCATTAGTCATCATTTGAATATCTTCATATTCAGGATAATCAATATTAACTTCAATTTTACCGATTAAGCTTAAAATGCCTTTACTGAGGTTTTCTATCAGTTCAGAGGTTTTTTTTTGCAAACCTAGATGCGACAATTTAACAGCATTTTCGTTTTGAGCATGAATTAAATCCATAATAGATTCTGCTTGGATTAAATCAATTTTACCGTTTAAAAAGGCTTTTTTACTAAACTCGCCCGGTTCGGCTATTCTAATGTTTAAGGATAAAATTCTTTCCAATAAAAGTTGAGTAATTAAAATGCCGCCATGTCCATGTACTTCTATAACATCCTCACCAGTGAAAGAATGAGGCTTTTTAAAAACCGATACTAAAACCTCATCTAAAATAGCGTTTTTATCGTCTAAAATATAGCCATGATGAATGGTATGAGAAGGAGCTTCTTTTAAGGTAAAATGTTTTTTAGGGCTTTTAAAAATTTGGTCTATACTTTCGATCGCTTTAGCGCCGCTGATTCTGATAATGCTGATTCCACCCGTTCCTAAAGGGGTGGAAATAGCAGCAATAGTTTCTTCGTACATGACTTCACCACTCTTTGTTTTATTTCTTTAATTTTCCGTACTTATGTTAACGGTTTCTTCTTGTTTAAACTCTTTGATAGATTGTTTTAATGATTTGATGATTTCATCAATATCATCTTGGGATTTCACAAAAGCACCACAAGCTCTTAAATGTCCGCCACCGCCAAATTTACTTACAATATGGCTAATTTTAGGACCGGTAGAACGGATACTTAATTTCCATTCTTTCCCAGGCATCTCTACGATAAAAGCCCACACAGGATAATCTGTTACATTACTATAAATATTAACGATAGAAAAAATTTCATTAATGCTAAAGTTAAATTTTTTAATGATTTCTTGTGAAATTTGAATATAAATTAAACCATCTTCGGCGATAAAATTTTCACAAATATAACCTTTTAATTTTAACATTTGTAAGCTTTGCATATTGATTTTTTTATCGATCTCAAAAGCGTTAAATTCAAATTGCAATAATTCTGAAGCCATTTGTAAAGTTTTATCGGTTACTCTATCGAAACGGAAATTACCGGTATCAGTTACCATTCCTACATACATCGGCATCGCGCCTTTAAGGCTTATTTTATAGTTGTGATATTCTTTAAAAGCATAAATCATTTCAGAGCAAGAAGCGAATTGAGGTTCTACCCATTGGTAATCGCCGTATTCTTCCACTAATAAATGGTGATCTATACGGATCACCATTTTACCTAATTTATATCTTTGATCGCTAATAATATTAGCGTTACCACAATCAACCACGATTGATAAAGCGCCTTGGTAAGTTTCATCTGTGATAACATCCATATCTCCTAAAAAAGCCATTTTAGGGTTAACCTCTCCCACAACATAAACCTTTTTATCGGGATAGTTTTCTTGAATAATATCTTTCAGACCTAGTTGAGCACCGTAACAATCTCCGTCCGGTCTTTTATGTCCGTGAATGATAATGGTATCAAAATTAATAATTTGTTGTTTAATAAAGTCCATGATGTCTATGAATACCTCTCTTTTTGTTGTTTTGTTTGTAATTAATAATCATTAATGATTAATTTTTTTTATATAAGCTTAATTAGTCGCTATTCTTTTGGCTGCTTGTTCGCATAAAGATTTGATTTCTTCATCCAATTGGTCGCCTGATATTTTTTGATCAATAGCCAATACATAAGTAAATAATTCGGTTAAAACGGTTCTTAAAAAAGTTGAATTAGGGAAAATAGGTGTTTCAAAAAACATTTTGCCTTCTTCTTTTTTATTATCATCTTTGTCTGTGTTTTTATTTTCATTGTCTGTTTTTTGATTTTCATAGGCGTATTTTAAAGAATCGAAATGAAGAGTGTCCGCTTTCACCTTTATTTTAGAATCCTTATCGCCTTTCATCTTCTTATCAACTTCTGTAAAAATATCTTCTCTTGTGATGTTTAAACCGCCTTTGGCGTTTAACAATTCAATAAGGTTGTCTTTAGAAGTTAAGGTTTTTAAAAATAACCAAGAAGCCACCATTTCATCTTTTTCAGAAGAATAAAACATATTGATATTAGCACCTTGCATCACGTTTTTATATGTTCCACTATATGTTCCACTTTTCATCAAAGGAATCTTTGACAAACCTACGTTTTTAATTTCACCTTCTTGAACTTTATGCACCATTCTTGTGGAAGAAATGAAAATGCTGCTTTTTTGTTGATAAAACATATCTAAAGCTTTTTGTTCACCGTTCATTTTAGAAGTTGTCATCAAACCTTTATTGTAAAATTCTTTTTTAAAATATTTGATGACTTTTTGAACGTCTGGTTGTTTTAAAAAATCTTTAGCCACTTCTGGGCTTTTTGGAAATTCGATTCCTGATTGTTGAAAAGCAGTGATCAATAAATTGGCTTCACTATCGACCACTATCGGAATAAAGCCGTTTGTCTTTTTTTCTAATTCTTTCATTTTTTCGGCAATAATTTTTAATTGTTCCCAAGTTAAGCCTTTTGATGAATCTCCTGCATAAATAACACCGTCTTTATCGATAACTTCTTCATTGTCAAGAGCTTTATTTAAAGCATCGCGGTGCGTTTTAAACATATCTTTATTATAGAAAAGTGTTTCAGTTGTTTTGCTAAAAGGGAAACTATAATAATGTTCTCCTCCATCATATGCTTCTTTTAAAGGATTTTTTTTCAAATAAGTTTTGTAAAATTGATCTTCAATTTTTTTATCTTCACCTTGCATAAAAATATCTAAAGGCACTACCTTATGAGATCTAGAAAAAAACTCCACATGATCCGGATAAGAAAAAACTAAATTAGGTTGTTTATTAACCGGCAATGCGTTAGCTACGCTTTTAGCGATATTACCCCAGTTTGATTTATTCACTTCTTTAATTTTAATGCTCGGATAAACCTTTTCAAATTTTTTAATAACTTCATCTAAAACCTCTTGTTCTTCTGGGTATAAATTATGCCAAAAAACAATTTCAACCTTTTTATCGGGATTCTTGAAATATGATTGTTGTTGTTCTGCATTTTGAAAGTTTTGCCCAACAAAATCTTTCAAATCATCATATTCTTTTTTATAAAATTCTTTATCCTTAGGCGAAGCGAACAAATTGGCAACATAAATCAATGTAAAGATTGACAAAAAAAATAAACCAATAAATAAACTATTTTTTTTAAAATTATCCTTTGATGCCACTTTTATTTTCCCCAGATATAATGTATTTTTTTGCTAAAATAAAAATTAATAATAATGGTAAATTAATTAAAACAGAAGCCGCCATTTGTACGTTTAACTTATCAATACCGCTTTCTCCGTCAAATGTTTTTCTTATCATATTAGTCAGCAATTCGCCTCCTATTAATTCTGGCCAAGAATAAGCATTCCAAGCCGCTACTGTTCTGAAAATAACAGTCACAATAATCGAAGATTTAGTGATAGGAATTAATATTTTCCAAAGGTATTCCCAATCGGTAGTACCATCTATTTTAGAAGTATAATACAACTCTTTAGGAACGCGTTGAAAAGCCTGCATAATTAAAAAGACGTGAACAACGTTAACTAAATAAGGTAATACCATAGCAAAAGTAACTCCTAAAGGAAAGGAAGCACCTTTACCGGTATCAATCATCCCTAATTTAGCCATAGTACGGAAATTGGTTAACACTAAGGTTTCGCTGGCAATCATCATCGCTATAAATAAAAGAGTGACAATAGTTTTTTTGAAAGGAAAATTCAAAATACTCAAAGCGAAAGCTGCTAAAACAGCGAATAAAGTTCCTAAAACGGTAGAAATAATAACCATCAATAAAGTGTTATAAAAATATTTCATAAAGTCAAAATTTTTTATTAAAAAAACTTCTCGATAATTTTCCCATTTCCAACCTTTAGGCAACATTAAAATGTTATTGTTGTCAATATCGGGTTTATCTTTGAAAGATGCGATAACCATCACATAAAAGGGGAAGGTTAAAAACAGAAGAACTGCAAACAAAAAACTAAATTTCATAATGGAAAAAAAATTAATTTTGTGCTTCAATTTGAATTTTTGTAGCTTTTCCCATGCGTTTTTAAAAAAAGATTTTATTTTACTCATTTTTTCTTTCTTCACTATCTACTTTCGATAATTTATTTTTTTCTTTTTTGCAATATAAAACTAATGGTCGTAAATAAAACGGAAAAAAACAATAATATAACAGCCGCTGCTGCACCTTTAGAATAAGAATCATAATTAGGACTATTAATTTGAGAATAAATATAACCCACAATAGTTTGAATTCTATAATCAGTGTTTTTACCGAATACTCCGACAACAGATTCATATTCTTTCATGATCGTCAATAATTCAATAATAAATTGATAAAAAAGCACGGGAGCCAACAAAGGTAACACTATTTTAGTGAAAATACGCCATTTGGAAGCTCCATCAATTTTAGCTGCATCATAATAAGATTTATTAATATCTTGTAAAGCCAATACGAAAACAAAAATTTTAAAAGGTAGTCTGTACCATACGTTATAAAAAATAATAACAAACATTTTATTCGTATAAGGAGCAGAAATATTAATCCAATTTTTAGGCTCCACCCCAAAAAGACCTAAAAAATTATTAAATAAACCTTCTGGCTTTTCAATAGAAGGGACGGTATTGTGGTAAAAAAAGGAACTAAAAATCATACCCATAATAACTGTATTAGCCAACAATGGTAAAAAGAAAAAAGTTTTAAAAAGATCTTTTAAATAACGATTATAAACACTATTTAAAGCCAAAGCAATAGCTAAAGCAAAGTTTAAAGAAATAGGAACCGCGACAAGAACCAAAACTAAAGTATTTCTAAGAGAGTGATGAAACTCCACATCTTTAAGAACTTTGCCATAATTATCGAAAGTTAATAATTTCGTAGGACTAAAAGAATCGCTAAATTTTTGGTAATTACCGTTAAAAGATATAATGATATTTTTGATTAAAGGATAAAAAGAAAATAGAGTTAAAGCGATTAAAGTAGGAGCTAAATAAAACCAATGTTTATTTTGTTTGTGACCTGCGATTTCTAACATTTATAAAATCCTACTACCATCATTTTTATCAAAAACAAAACATCTATGTTCCATAATGTTAAAACGAACGGTGGTTTTATTAATATTAGCGAAATTCAATTCTTTTTGTTTATAAGTAGGAATGATAATTTGAAAAATTTTATGCAAAGATTCTGGTTTTTTAGCCAATAAAACGGTTTCTCTGCCGAGACTTTCAATCGCTATTCCTTGAACTTCAAAAACACCTTTTTCATCTAAGATATAACCTTCTGGTCTGATAGCTACATGAACTTCTTTTTTTTGTCCTTTTAATTCTGGTTTATTAAAAAGCACGGTATTACCGACTTTAACCTCACCATTATCTATAGTACCGTTAAAAATATTAATATGAGGAATGCCTAAGAAAGAGGCTACAAATAAATTAGCAGGATTGTTATAAATTTCTCTAGGAACATCCGTTTGTTGAATATAACCTTTATTCATCACATATATTTTATCACTCATATACATCGCTTCTTCTTGATCGTGCGTAACAAAAACAGCAGTAATTTTGGTCTTTTTCTGTATTCTTCTGATTTCGTCTCTCATTTTAAAGCGTAATCTAGTGTCTAAATTGGATAAAGGCTCATCTAATAAAAGCACTTTAGGGTTTTTAACCAAAGCACGAGCGATCGCGACTCTTTGTTGTTGGCCACCAGAAAGTTCGCCGGGTTTTTTATCTAAATATTCTTCTACAGAGGTTAAAACTGCTATTCTGTCCACTTCTTCTTGTATTTTTTCTTTAGGCATTTTTAAATTTTGCAAAGGAAACATAATATTTTGTTTCACTGTCATATGTGGGTATAAGGAATAATTTTGAAAGACCAAACCTACTCCTCTTTTTTCAGGAGGAAGATGGGTCACATTTTGATCTCCGAAAAAAATTTCCCCTTCGTTCACTTTTAAAAGTCCAGCAATCATATAAAGAATAGTGGATTTACCACAACCAGAAGGTCCTAAAAGGCTCACTAATTCGCCTTTTTTAATTTCTAAATTTAAGTCCTTAATTGCATAAGTTTGTTTTTTAGTTTGTTGATTTGTAAAAATTTTGGAAACATTTTTCATTATAATTCCCATGATCGTTTTATATTAGTATCCTTTTTTTGATTTTGTTTTTATTAAAGTTAAAAAGAAATATTATTCGGTACTCTTGGAAAAGCGATGACATCTCGAACATTGTCTAAACCAGTTAAATAAAGCATTAGTCTTTCAAAACCTAAGCCGAAACCAGAATGAACGCATGTGCCGAAACGACGTAGATCTAAATACCATTCTAAGTCTTGTTGAGAAATATTAAAAGCTTTTATTTTAGCTTGTAAAACTTCTAAGTTTTCTTCTCTTTGTGAACCGCCAATTAATTCGCCTACTTTAGGGACTAAAAGATCCATAGCAGCCACTGTTTTATTATCAGGATTATTTTTCATGTAAAAAGCTTTAATTTCTTTAGGCCAATTAATCACAAAAACAGGCGCTTTAAAAACCGTATCTGTTAAATATTTTTCATGTTCTGTGGCTAAATCTCCACCATAAAAAGGTTTTTGTTCAAAATTTACTTCACTTTTTAATAAAAGATTAATTGCTTCTTCGTACGTTATTTGGGGAAATTTTTCCAAATTAGCTATAGCGGTTAATCTTTGAATTAAACCGTTTTCGACGTTTTGATCTAAAAATTCAAAATCTTTTCGACTCTTTTCTAAAGAATAAGAAATCACGCTTTGGAGCATTTTTTGAGCCATTTTGATATTCTGTCCTAAATCATAAAAAGCCATTTCTGGCTCTACCATCCAAAATTCAGACATATGACGTTGAGTATGAGAATTTTCCGCTCTAAAAGTAGGGGAAAAAGTATAAACTTTACTAAAAGCGGTCGCGAAAGCTTCAGCTTCTAATTGACCCGTTACAGTTAAATAAGCCGGTTGTCCGAAAAAATCTTGTTTATAATCAATTTGTTTATTAGCATTTAAAGGGATTTTATTTAAATCCAAGGTCGTCACTTGAAATAATTGACCTGCTCCTTCGCCATCACTACCAGTTAAGATCGGTGTATGCACGTTAATAAAGCCTTCTTGTTGAAAAAAATGATGAATAGCCATAGAAACTGTGTTACGAAGGCGAAAAACTACCCCAAAAAGATTAGTTCTTAATCTGAGATGAGCCACTGTGCGCAAAAACTCTTTAGAATGTTTTTTAGGTTGAATAGGATAATCAGAAGAACTATTGCCTAAAATATGTACTTGAGAAGCTAACAATTCAAAAGGTTTTTTAGCTTGCGGAGTAGCGACTAAAACGCCTTCCACTTTAACAGCCGTTCCTATCGTCAAATAATCTTTAAGCGCGTTTAAGTCGATTCCTTCAGATTCTTTTAAAACTATTTGTAAATCGTCTACATAAGTGCCATCATTTAAATCGATAAAAACAAATTTTTTTTGAAAACGACCGTTTTTTAGCCAACCATTAATGGCGATCTTTTTATTTAAATAAAGAGCGTAATCGGTATAAATATCTTTAACAGAACACATTTTTTTAGCTCCCACCAATAAAATAATTATTAATATTTTAAAAATTTTTTTAATTCTTTGTCAGAATCTTAACAAAATCATCAAATCATATTTTTTTATTCAAATCAAATTATAATGTTTCCATGGAAAAGAATCATTTTATCAATAATTATTAAAATAAGGCATAAATAGATAAAAAAGAAAATCAAACTAAAAAAAAGATAAAAGTTTTCGTTCATGCAAAATATAAGATAAATACGTTATTTTATCGGTCTTAAGGTTTTAAAAACTAATATTATAATAAGATTTCATTAACTACCTATTTAAGAGTTTTAATAATCATTAAAAATTAGGAAAAATTTAAAAACTTTTTTACAAACAAATAAATATAATTCACTTAAATTATAAGTTATTTTATATACAATTGTCAAGTTATTTTTAACGAATTAACTTAACAAATGATTGTTGAGCTTATCATAGAGAAAATAAATACATCTTGTTCTTGTCATAATGAAAGAAATTAGGTCATTAATCTATGTACAGAGAAATGCATAAATCAACCTTATTGCCTGCATTTTATGATTTTTTTTATGTTCTTAAATTTTGTGTTTTTTTAAAAGTTTTATTTTTGTCCTCAAACTATTGCAAAAAAAACGTATAATAGAGACATAAAATAAAAAAGTAAATTATTTTTAAACATACATCAAGAATCTATTAATTATGCTTTTAATAAATAACAATTAAAGAAAGAAAAACAGGCAAGAAAAGATGAAACTCAAAGAATTGGTAAAAAATAAAAAATGCATTATAACCGCTATAGTGTCTTCCATATTGATTTTATGTTTTATTTTAGGGTTAATGATGTTTTATCAGACGCCCCGAAAATTAACTTCTAAAACGCATCAATGGGGTAACCAAAAATATGAAAATGAAGATGATTATAAAGAAGATTTAAAAAAATGGCAAAATCAATGTTATATTAAACCAGGAGAATATAAAGGTAGAGACATCAAAAACATATTGTATAGAGAGGACCTAATCCTTTACGATAGCGAAGGAAATACCCATCAATACGAATATAAAAAAGGTTTTATCAATGATGAATGGTTTTTGGATAATATCAATTTAGGTACTTCCATGGTTTTAAAAGATTTTCAATGGCAATTAGACTATTTAGACACTACTCCTCCGCCAACTAAACCTGAAAAGATGAATGTTTCAGATAAAAATACTCTTCCCAACAATTCTTACCAACCACCTATCAAAATATTTAAAGGGTTCTTCGGTCTTTTTTATGAAACGGAATTTAATCCTAATAACGGTAAAATGATCAAAAAAACTTACTATAATATCCAAGATAAACAAAGAAATAGGGTGGAAGAATACGACCCTGAAAACGAAAAATTAACGAGAACTATTTACTATAATTCTGATAGTTCAATTGAAGAAACTATTCATCGTTAAAGAATGTTTTTCTCCACTTTAAGACCTTATTTGAATAAGGTCTTTTTTTTATTAGCTATTCGTTAACCAATAAAATGGGAGGTACGTTTTAAGATAAAATTATATCTATTTTTCGAAAAATCCGTTGGAACTTATTAAAAGTTTTGTTGTTGTAGAAAAATTATAAAAAATCAAAAAAAAGAGTATAATGGAAGTAATATAAAAAGAAAGAGAAGCAAAAATGAAAAAAAATAATAAATTATTGCAAAACAATAAAGCACTTATTTTAATTTTAACAATATTTTTGTTCTTTAGTTTTTTTGGAGTGTCAGCTTTTAATTCTCTTAAATCAGAAGAAAAAATCAATTTAGCTGACAAAAAAACAAGATATGACAATCTAGAAAATACAATCAAATCACAAGAACAATATGATAAAAATGTACCAAAAGAGTCTGACAAAATATCAAAAGATGATGACACTTCGGAAAAAAAAGTTTATTACAGTCATTTTCCGTCATCCCATAACGAAGGAACATCTGACAATAAAGAACATGTTTTAAAAGATGCGCAAGATGATGCATCATCCGAAAGAAAAGATGGCAATGATGAGGAGCCAATTCGCAAAGAAAATAACACGTTGGAAAAACAATTTAATTACAGTCGTTTTCCGACAACTGATAACGATGGAACACTTCAAAATCAAGAACATGATCTAACAGATGAACAAGGCAATAAATTAATCACAGAAACGGACAACAATAATTGCAAGAAAATTCGCAAATTAAACAAATTAAATAAGTTAATTGAAATTGTTCTTTACCATCCAAATAATAAAATAAAAACTATCACTTATTATAACTCAGACGATACAATTCGCTCGATTGAAGAATATAATGAACAAGAAGAAAAGATAAAAGAAACTTATAAGCGTGAAGATGGAAAGAATGACAATATTACAGAATATAAAATTTTACAAAATGAAAAAATTTATACTAAATTCTATCCTGACGGTTCCACAATTTGGTTTCAGTCCAATTATAAAGACGATATTCTTCTCAACAATTCTTTTTTTTACCCTAAAAAACAACTATTTGAAAAAAAATACGATAACCAAACAACACAAGAAAGAGCTTCTCAAATAACTTTTTATAAAAAGGATGGCGAAAATACAGAGGATAAGAAAATTGACTCTATCATAGATTATAAAAATAATACTTTAACTACATATAACGTTGGATAAAACGGTAGTGCAAAGATTGATTATATCACCTCTTTAAACGGCGACAAAAAACCTATCAAAAGCGAATTCAAAAATGAACAACAACAAAAAAAAAAAAAAAAAACATATAATCCTGAAACAGGCGAATTAACAATAGAAACAGTTTACAATGAAAACCGCTCAAAAGATTTTATAATAACACCTTAATGAAAAATTAAGGTGTTATTTTTCTATATTATGGTAAAATAAAAATTTAATAACGATTTACAGACAATTATCGCATTAAAAGATAATAAATTTATGGTATCTTTACTTCTTCTATATTGAACTTTTCTATTTTACACTTCTTTCAATAAACAAAATATTTTTTTTAAAAAAACAAAAAACCATTAGACCGCAATTATTTGAAATATGTTATAATTAAGAAGATGAATAATATTTTAAGCATAATATCCATATTATTTTTAAAATATTATTCAATATAAAAAAGATTTAATAATGTGGTACTAATTTTTTAATGTTATTAAAATAGTGTTAATTACCTGATCTTGATTAGTTAGAAAGATATCGCCATATTGGTTGTTTTTACCCAACAAAGACATAATAAAAATCAGATTTAAAGGTATATTTGAGGTTTTTCCAAAATGAATTCTAATTTAAACCAAATGTTTGTAAAATCTAATTTATACCCTAAATTAGTTCAAAATGATATCAACACTTTAAAAGAATTGATTTTTTATAAACCTAAAAAATATCAAAACTTCCTTTTATCTAATATTAACCAAGTGATGGATAAAGAAATCATTAATGTTATAGGAAAAATTGTTAGCGAACCTCTTGTATCTAAAGATGATTCTGATAAAAAAAGACTTCATTTTCAAATCTTAATCCATGATGATGTAGTTTTGGATGTGGTTCTTTTTAATAAATTTTATTTAACCAATTTCTTAAAGATAAATAAAAATGTTTTTATTAAAGGTAAATATAATTTATATAATAAAAGTATTACTGCTTCGTTAATTTCTTTTGATTTAAAAAACAAAAATAAAATAAAGCCTGTTTATGGTATTAAAAATATTACTGATCGTTCTATCACCACTTTTTTAAAAAGTATTTTTAATAAACCACAATTAAAAATCAAAGAAAATTTAAGTCCTCTTTTTTTAAAAACATATAATTTAATTGATAGAAAAGAAGCTTTAATGAATCTTCATTTGCCCAAAAGTCAACAATTACTGCATAAAACTTTAAAACGTTTTAAACATGAAGAAGCCCTAAATATAGCACAAAAATTATTTGAAGAAAAAAAGAAACTTCCTTTTAAAAAACCTTTAAATTATGATAATCATTATATTAAAACAATGATGCAAAAAATTCCTTTTTCTTTAACTGATAACCAAAAACAAATAGTCAAAGATATTTACAGTGATTTAAAACAGAATTATCCCACTAAAAGGTTAATTCAAGGTGATGTTGGTTCGGGCAAAACGATTACTGTTTTTTTAGCCGCTATTGCGGTTATTAGTGCCAAAAAACAAGTTTTAATGATGGCTCCAACCGAAATTTTAGCTAAACAACATTATTTAAATTTTACGAAATTATTTCCTGAAATTAAGACTATTTTTATCACTTCTAAAAGTAAAAAGAAAAAAACCTTACAAAAAGCTATTGCTAAGAATGAATATCAAATGGTTATTGGTACTCATTTGTTAGCAAATACGGCATTTAATGATTTAGGATTGATCATCATTGATGAGACTCATAAGTTCGGGACTGATGTGAAAGATAAAACTTCCTTTCAAAATCTTCAAGCAGATGTTTTATATTTAACAGCGACCCCCATTCCTAAAACTTTAGCAGTTATGTATTTTGGTTTATTAAAAACTTCTTTATTAACCGAACCTCCTTATGCTAAAAAAAGCATTATTACTGCAAGATTTCCTTTTGAAGAGATGGTTCCTTTATTGAGGGAAAATCAAGCTAAAAACGAACAAACTTATATAGTAGTTCCGGCTATTAAACAAAATGCTAAAAAATTCAATATTGAAACCATAACTTCTTTTTTAGAAGAAGAACAAATTCAACATCTTTATGTTTTACATGGTAAAAAAAATAACCAAGAACAAGAAGAAATTATGGCGGATTTTGTGAAAAATCCTCAAGGTATTTTGTTAGCTACTACTATTATTGAAGTAGGAATTGATGTTCCTAACGCAACAACCATTGTTATTTTAGGGGCCGATCATTTTGGTTTAAGTCAATTACACCAATTAAGAGGAAGAGTAGGGCGGAATGAAAAACAAAATTATTGTTTTTTAGTCCCTGAAAATCCAGCAGATAACCAACGTTTAAATATTTTAGAACAAGAAAGTAATGGTTTTAAATTAAGCGAATTTGATTTAAAAAATAGAGGTCCTGGTGATTTTGTAGGTAAAAAACAAAGTGGTTATTTAAAATATCATTTTTTAAATGTAGCAACAGATTTTAAAATTATTTCTCAAGTACAAAAAGATTTTGAAAATTTAGAAAATAAAAAGAGGTTATTATGATTAAAATAGCAGTCGACGCTATGGGAGGCGATTTCGCTCCCGATTCTATTATCAAAGGTAGTTTAAAAGCGTTATCCGAAGAAAAAGATTTATATCTTTATTTATATGGCGATGAACCACAAATTCAAAAATTTTTAAAAAAACATATTTCTTCTGAATTACCTGAATCTTTACAAGAAAGATTAAGCATTATCCACACCCCTCATTATTTAGATATGGGCGTTAAAAACATTAGAGAAGAAATTAGAGATAATTCGCAACATTCTATGTTTTTAGCTTTACAAGCGGCTAAAAATAAGGAAGTAGACGGCGTTGTTTCTGCTGGCCCTACACAAGCTTTAATTTTAGCCAGTTATTTAATTATCGGCACTATTCAACCTATGAAAAGAATCGCTTTAGCTATCATTTTCCCTTCTTTAGATGGTAGAACAAGAATTTTATTAGATGCTGGGGCTAATATTGAAATTAAAGCTGAAAATCTATTATTATTCGCTATTGCCGCTTCTATTGTGGCTCAAGAATTATTCAATATTGAAACTCCTATTGTGAAAATGTTAAATATTGGTTCAGAACCGCACAAAGGGAGAAATTTAGAAATGGAGACCTTTGATTTATTAGAAAAAACTCCTCATGTTTTATTCAAAGGCAACGAAGAACCGCAAAATATTTTATACTCTGAGGCGGATGTTTTATTGAGTGACGGTTTCACCTCCAATATGATCGTTAAAACATATAAAGGTGCTTTTGGCATCTTAATGAAAAACGTCAAAAACGTTTTAACAGAAAATTGGTTCAAAAAAATTATTAGTAAATTACTTTTTCAAAAAAAGCTTCAAAACATTAAAAAAAAATTAGATAGCAAAGAAATTGGAGGAGCGATGATTTTAGGTTTAAACAAAATTGTTGTTAAAGCTCAAGGAAACTCCGATTATTATTCTTTTTATAACGCTATTTTAAAAGCGAAAAAATTAATAGAAAAAGATTTTTTAACAAAACTTTCTCAAAAAATAAAAAATTGAGATCACATAAGGAAACATTATGTCTATTAAACAGTTATTTAAACGATTAAATATCAAGCCCAAAAATATTTCTTTATATATTAACGCTTTAACGCATAGTTCGTACGCTAATGAGAATAACGCCAAACACAATAATAACGAAAGATTAGAGTTTTTAGGCGATTCGGTCATTAATTTCTTCATGGCGAGTTATTTATATAAAAAAAATAAAGACGATGAAGGAGTTATGACTAAAAAAAGAGCTCAAGCAGTTTGTGTAGATTCTTTATTGATTTACGCTGAAGAAATTCAATTAAAAAAATATATTTATTTAGGCAAAGGAGAGAAAAAAAGATCCGTTCATAATTATTCTATTGTGGCGGATGCTTTTGAGGCTTTATTTGGCGCTATTTATTTAGATTTAGGGTTTGAACAAGCACAAAAAACCTTTTATCACGTTGTTTTACCTTGTTTAAATAAAATCATTAATATTATTGATTTTAAAACTCAACTACAAGAATTAGTCCAAACAAGAAAACAAAATATCACTTATAAAATCATTTCTGAAAAAGGTTTAGCTCATGAAAAGGAATTTGTATCAGAAGTCTATTTAGGCAAAGAATGGTTAGGAAAAGGGAATGGTAAAACCAAAAAAGCAGCCGAACAACAAGCTGCTAAAAAGGCTTTAACCAAAGTTTCTAAAGGAGGCATTTTAAAAAATGATTAAAATTTTATACGAAGAAGGTTTTTTAAATATAGAAAAAATTTTAATCCGTGAATTTAAAAAACTCCATTTAGACATACAAGAATTAAGTGTTTTACTTTGTTTATTTGATTCTTATGAAAAAAAAATCTTTTCGTCCTCTTTTTTAGCTAAAAAAGCGAATCTTTCTAAAAACGAACTAGAATCTATTTTAGAAAGATTAAGACAAAAAAATTTTTTTTCCATCCTACAAGATAAAAAAGATAATAAAATTATAGAAATCTTTAATTTAGATAATACTTTTGTTAAAATACAACAATTATATAAAGAAAAAGAAGCTAAAAGTACTGAAAAAAAACAAAAAAACAATATTTCTGAAACTATTGAAAATTTAGAAACTTTAAAAGGCCGTCTCTTAACTGGGAACGAATTAGAAATCGTGAAAAGTTGGTATTTAGAACAGAATTATACCCACGATAATATTACCCAAATAATCGTTCAAGCGGGTTTAAATAAAAAAGATTCTCTCAATTATATCGAAAGAATTTTAAGCCAAACAAATCATGTAAAACTAGAAAATGACGATAAAGCGGATCAAATACTACATAAAATTTTTAAACAGATTAAAAAATAATGTATTATTATAACTTTATATAAAAAAATATGTTATAATTAAAATCGGTATTGGATCTTTATTGAAGATTTAATAATGAAAAAAAAGGAGATAATAAAATATTATGGCAGCAATGGATAAGCAAAATAAACAAAGTTATTTAAAAACTAAGAATGGTAAAATAGTTCTTGGTGTTGTTAGTGCAGTTGTAGTACTTTTAGTAGGGGTTGGTGCTTACTTATTAATGAGAACTACACCAACTAAAGCAGTTAACAATTTACAAACTAAGTTAGTTGATAAATGGGACGAAGTAGTTACTAACCCAGTAAACGCAGCTAACGGAAAAACAGAAGTTAAAGAAAAAGCTACAGGATTGAAAAAAGTTGTTTCAACGTTAAATTCATATGCAAAAACTATGGAAGATTTAACTAAAGACGCAAACAAACCTAAAGATGACACTAAAAAAGCAGCTTATGAAAGAGCTCAAGCAGCAGTTAAATTATTAGTAGATGCTTTAAAACCAGCTGTAGATGAAAAAGGCAACGACCAAGCAGCAGTTGACAAAATGAACACAGCTTTAAGAGCAGTTTCAAAAGATCAATACAAAACAGCAGTTGACGAAGTTAAAACAGCTTACGAAATTAAATAATAATTTTTTTAAAAAAAATTAATATTTTTTAAATACACAATAAAAAAA
>NZ_JABUOH010000022.1 GCF_013391955.1 Candidatus Phytoplasma pruni | reverse complement strand
TTTTTTTATTGTGTATT
The DNA here is from genome assembly GCF_013391955.1 of Candidatus Phytoplasma pruni. Lineage (GTDB taxonomy): Bacteria > Bacillota_I > Bacilli_A > Acholeplasmatales > Acholeplasmataceae > Phytoplasma. The sequence goes on along the minus strand of NZ_JABUOH010000022.1, from coordinate 8,033 downwards.
TTTCTTTGTATTGTATTTAATAGCAAACTTAATAAAATCTTTAAATAAAGGATGCGGTTTAAGAGGACGAGATAAAAATTCTGGATGGAATTGAACCCCTACAAACCAAAAGTGATTTTTTAATTCAACTATTTCAGGGACTTTTTCTTCTTGATTGAAACCAGAAACATTGAAATAAGGATCTTTATCAAAAAGAGGGAGATATTCTAAATTCATTTCATAACGATGACGATGTCTTTCATTAATCACTTCTTGTTGGTAAATAGCATAACTTCTACTATCTTTTTTTAATTCTGAAGGATAAAGACCTAATCTTAAAGAACCACCTAATTGTGTATTATATATTTTTTGAGTAATAACGGGATAAGGTGTTTTAGGGTCTACTTCGGAGGAATTGGCTTGTTCTAATTTTAAAACATTACGAGCGTATTCTATGACCGCTATTTGCATACCAAAGCAAATGCCGAAAAAAGGGATATCGTTTTCACGAGCGTATTTAACGGCTTTAATTTTACCTTCCACCGCTCTAAAACCAAAACCACCAGGTACTAAAATACCATCACAAGCACTTAACTGTTCTTGGATATTATCGTCCGTTAAATATTCGGCATTAATCCATTTAATTTCCACTTTCACATCATGAGCGTAAGAAGCATGTTTTAAAGACTCTTCGATAGATAAATAAGCATCATGAGAATCAATGTATTTGCCTACTAAACCAATAGTGATTGTACGTTTTAAATGTTCTATTTTATGGATTAATTGTTTCCACTGAGATAAATCAGAAGTAGGCACATTTTTAATTTGGAAATGGTCTAAAATAAAATCATCTATTTTTTGTTCGTGTAAATTAAGAATAATTTTATATAAAACATCCACATCTGTGTTATCAAAAATAGCGTTCTCTTGGACGTCACATAAAATAGATATTTTGTGCTTCATTTCTGGAGTGATTATTTTTTCACTTCTTAAAATTAAAATTTGTGGTTGTATCCCTAAAGATCTTAATTCTTTCACACTGTGTTGAGTAGGTTTAGTTTTCGTTTCGTTGGAAGATTTTAAATAAGGAATTAAAGTATTATGCAAATAAAGGACATTATGAAAACCTAAATCATAACGCATTTGTCTAATAGATTCTAAAAAAGGTAAAGATTCAATATCGCCAACAGTTCCGCCTATTTCAATGATAATAATATCATAATCAGCGTTTTGAGCGATAGTTAAAATTCTATGCTTAATTTCGTTAGTAATATGAGGAATAACTTGAATAGTTTTACCTAAATATTCCCCTTTTCTTTCTTTATTAATCACAGATTGATATATTTGTCCTGTAGTTACGTTAGATTCTCTGGATAAGTTTTCATCCAAAAACCTTTCATAATGGCCTAAATCTAAATCTGTTTCAGCTCCGTCATTAGTAACAAAAACTTCCCCATGTTGGTTAGGACTCATAGTGCCCGAATCAACGTTAATATAAGGATCAAATTTTTTCATAAACACTTTTAAACCGCGTTGTTTTAAAATTTGACCGATAGAAGAAGCAATAATGCCCTTGCCTAAACCAGAAACTACTCCACCTGTCACGAAAATAAATTTAGGTTGTTTTTTATTTTTATTCATGTTTTTTCCTTCTTCCTATGGGCGAAAAGCAATTAGATCATATCAAACATTTGCTCTATTTTATGTCCAATTGTTTCACCGATATTAATTTTAGTTTCAGTGTTATTGCTTGTATTGTTTAAAATATCTTGATCAAAAGCAACTTTATTAGGTTTAATTAATAAAACTACGGTAGAACCGCCAAAAGAAAAAAAACCTTTTTCTTGACCTTTAACAAACTTACTGATTTCATGATTGTTGATTTTACCAACCATCATAGCGCCGACTTCTATTTGTACTACTTGACCAAAATTATGGGTATGTAAAATATTATACTCTCTAGTATTTTCTTGTAGCACGTTAAATTGTTTGAAAGCGATAGGGTTCACTGTGTGAAATTTACCCTTAATTTTCACCGCTTTTAGACCTAATAAACCATCATCTATAAAAATATAACGATGATAATCGTTAGCTTTTAGCCTCAACATCACTAATTGACCATCTAAATATTCTGAAGCCAATTTATCATCCTTTAATAAATCGCTTAAATGATAATTAACATTTTTAATAGTGTATACACTATCATGATAAATAGGGAAAATACTAACTTGTCCTTCGCAAGGACTAATGAAAGCTGTTTCCTTTCTATCGAAAGACAGATTTTTATATTTGCGTGTAAAAAAATCATTATAAGAACGAAATTTTTGCTTTTCAAATAAATCCAAATCTATGTTATATTTTTTGATTGTGTGGGAGATATGCATTTTAGACAAAAAGGTTTTAAAATATAAACTAGCTAAATAAGTCACAAATTTGGAAACAAGAATTTTTAAAAACAGTCTTTTCCAAAAGTTCTTTTCAATATTAGAATACACAAATGTTTGTTGTTTGCTAGCAATCTTGTCTTCTAAAACATTCCCTTTTTTATCTACTATTTTTTTCATCTAAACAACCTTTAATTATTTTTGAGACATATTTCTAAGTATAATAAAGTCAAAATCAACGTTAGAAATAACGCACTTAAAAAGAAATATAAAATATTTTTTTGTTTTTTGAATTTAATTTTATCATAAACAAATAAAAAAGAAAATAACATGAGGAAAAAGAGATATATTAAAGGCGATAACCACTCAATGTCTTTCAAAAAGCCCAATTTACCTAATTGTAAGTGAATTAAAATTAAAACAGGGAACAGAACTGAGGAAAAAGTAACCGGAACGCCTATAAAACCTTTAGAAGTTAATTCTTCATTTTCCTCCGTTAAAACGTTAAAATAAGCTAATCTAATTAAAGCCGCTAAAACGTATAAACTACCAAAAAAGATAAAAGCGATTGTTAAAGTTGGATGACTGTTTATCAGATTATCTCCATGAACCTTTTTCAATAAAGAATAACCTATCGCTACCGGCAAAACACCGAAACTAACTAAATCAGCTAAAGAATCAATTTGTACACCATATCTTTTTTCCAAAAGAGAACGGTTTTTTTTACTACGACTAACTATGCCATCAAAAATATCGCAAATTCCTGATATTAACAAAAAAACAGAAGCTAAGCCCATTTTGTCTGTAAAAACAACTAAACTGACACCCATAAAACCGCTTAGTAAATTTAAATAAGTTAAATATACAGTATAATCGTATATGCCTAAGAACATTTTTTTAACTCCGTTTACTTGATAATACAACTTGTTGTTTTGTATTAGTATTTTTGTAAATTATCATATGACAAAAGATTTTATTTATCGTATAAATAATCATATTCATCATTGATATCGTCTTCTTTGTCATCATCATCGCTCACAGAATTTAAATCTACTTGAGGTTTTTTGATATCATTATCTAAATGTTCTGAATCAATATCTAATGCTTCTTCTATTTCTTCTTCGTTTTCATCACTATCTTCATCATGATTATCATCATTTTTAGATTTTAAGGTAAAGTCTTCAAAATCTAAAATTTTATGATCGATATCTGTTGTTTCTTCATCGTCTTTATCATCTTTTTCAGCGTAATACTCTTTATCCCATAAATGCAGATTATCCGCTTTAACGCACCAAAGATCTTGACCATTAAAAACAAAAAGACCGCTTAAAACAATATCTAAGTATAGTTGAGAAACTTTCTCCACATCAGTGAAATCTAATTGTTTAATTTGGAAAACTTGTTCCATTAATTGATAAATAGGGATAGATGTTTTATTTTGTTGTAAAATTTGATAAGAAATATCAACCATGGAATTATTAGGGTTGATTAGGTTCTTTTTTTCGTTCATTATAAATTGTTGTCCTCTTTCTAAGAAAATGATTAAAAGATAATAAAATTATCAAAAAGTGAATTCTAAATTTTCAGAAGCTTTATTGATGACTTCTCTGGAAGCATCTTCTACTTGTTTTAAAACTTCGTTAAAAGATAATAAAATACTTTCTTGCAGAATGTCTAAATTTTGAAGAGCTTGGGTATTTTTAATACGCACATCAACAACTTGTTTAGTGCCTTGCATCACTATCATAACATCACCTATTGTGGCGATAAATTCTTTGGATTCTAATGTTTTTTGCTCTTTTTGAATAGCTTCTTGCATTTTTCTTAATTTATCAAACATATTAGTATTAGTATTCATTTTCACTCCTTATTATATCTTAATTTTTACTGTATCAAAACCAAAATATTCTCTGGCTAGTTTAATTAGTTCTAATTCATTTTGTTCTATTTTGACAAGGGAATTTTGTTCATAAAAACTGTTGTCTAAATGGGATAAATCAAAATCCAATGGATTATTAGTGGTTTGATATTTATCATAAGCCACTTTGATCACTTCATCCCAATGTTTTGGTAAAATAACAAAATAATCATTGATGATAGTTTTTTTAGAGTTAAAAATTTTCTTAATGTTTTTTTTCACATTCACGTTTAATAAATTCTTATAATTATTCATATCCGAACAAGCTAGCAACATTTCTTTATTGCGTCCAATCATCAATAATTTAGCTTCTGATAAAACTTTAGCAGAAGCTTCTAGTTCTAAATTATCAGAATAAGTTTTTAAATTAGCCCATCTTTGGTTTAAAAGAGTAGTCATTTTATCATCTGGATTCAACAGAATTTTTTTAATATGTTTTATTAAATTATTTTCTGTTTCTATCGCTTCTTCTGTAACAATTTCCTTTTTTTTAGCCAAAGAAGCTTTTTTAGGTTCTTTTTTGGCGTAAGGAAGATCGTTATTAGAATATGAAGCATTATGGTTCCAATTATTATTTTTCACCACTGTATTAGTGTTTTTAGCAGTAATAGAAGCCTTTTGGATAGTTGTCTTTTTGTCAAAAAACAAATTATGTATTTTAATGAAGTTTAAAATTAAAGAATTTTTTTTAGTCGGAAAATGGATAATATTTTGTTTTAAAGTTAACAAAGTTTCAAAAAATTCATTCCTTTTGGAATTAGTTAACAAACGGAATAAATTTTTGTTTTCTTGCGGATTAGAAACATGTTCTAATAATAATTTTTGAAAAAAATCAATTAAATCGTCTAAAAAAGGTGAAATTTGCACATTAGGCTTCAAAATTAATTCTAAAAAAGCGATCATTTGGTTGATATCTGGTTGGACCAAATATTCTGCTAATTGGTTGATTTTACTTTCCGAAATAACGCCTAACATTTTTTCAACATCTTTTTTTTCAATCAAGTTGGTTTTATAAGAACTTATTTTATCTAACAAATTTAAAGCATCTCTCATGCTTCCGTCTGAATAGGATGCTATAGTGGTTAAAGCTTCATCAGTGATTAAAATTTTTTCTTCCTCAACAATAGGGTTTAATTTAGTGTTAATCTCTTCATCGGTCAAATTCGGTAAATGAAAATGTTGAGTACGGGAAAGGATGGTTTTAGGAATTTTGGTTAATTCACTAGTGATTAAAACGAAAACAACATTCACTGGCGGTTCTTCCAATAACTTCAATAAAGCGTTAAAAGCGTTACTAGATAAGACGTGAACTTCATCAATAATATAAACTTTATATTTTAATAAATGAGGTTTATATTGAACTGTGTCTTTTAATTCTCTAATTTCATCTACGCCATTATAAGAAGCGCCATCAATTTCGATCACATCTAAATTCGCTTTTTGATGGACCACTAAACACGACTCACATTCGTTGCAACAGTCTTGTCCTTGAGGATTTTGACAGTTAATGGCTTTCGCTAAAATTTTAGCCAAAGTGGTTTTACCTACTCCTTTATTGCCGCTCAACAAATAACAATGATGAATTTTTTGCAATTTTATAGCGTTTTTTAAAGTTTTAATAACAACTTCTTGACCTACCATCCCATCAAAATTTTTAGGTCTATGTTTGCGATATAAAGCTAAATAAGACATACAAAATAAATCCTTTTTCTTATAAATTCATTCTTTTATATGATATTCTTTCCAGATATTTGATAAAAGGTGAAAACCTAAAACCTTATCTCAATAAAGAATAAAAAAATTTTTATTTGACTAAAAAATAAAATCACGTCTTAATATTTTACCATATGAAAAGGTTTTTTTTGAAATGTAGTTTGTCTTTTTCTTTATTTTTCCACTTCTCAAATCTTTTTGCCGAGAAAAAGAACAATGGGAAAACAAAGACAAGCCCTCTTTGGAAGTTTTTGAGACATTGAAAAATATGTTTTTTTACCTTTTTTCCAAAGCGGCCTTGTTCTGTCATAAAAGGAATAAAAAGTTTAATTCGAACCTAAATTAGGTTGATTTAGCGAAACAAACAAACACTAAATATCCCACAAATATTTCATTTTTACTAATTTAAATATGATAAAATTACTTATGTAATGAATAAATATTTTATTCATTTATTATAACATGAAGATGTATTTTAATAAATCTACTAGAAAGGATTTTTAAATAAAATACAAATGTTTTCGCAAAATAAAAATTATTTATCTAAATTTTTACAATTAACAGGAATTGTTTCGTTTTTCCTATTGATTTTCTTCTCTCATAATAAGGTTTTTGGAGCTGGTGAAAGTACTCCCCCTATCAAAGAGCAGATTTCAACAATCAAAAATAAAGACCAACAAAAAGCTGATATCAAAGCCAAAGCTGAGGCTTTATTGCAAGAAATATCAAATTTTGAAACAGAAATCAAAAAAATCTTTACTACTGCCAATGTAGAAGAATTAAAACAAATCTTTGATGATGCAGTTTTGAACAGTTTATCAACTGAAATAACTAATAAATTAGCTAACAAAAACATTATACCAGCTGATAAAACTATTTTGGAAAATATGCAACAATTGGTGCAAAAGATAAAAGAACAAAAAGAGACTTATTCCAGCGATGTTTTAATTTTATCTAAAACAGGCGAAAAAAGTTTGGAAGAAGTTAAAACAGCTTTTCTCAAAATAATGGATCAAACTAAATTATTAGAAACCAATATGAAAAGTTTAGAAACTGAAAATCCAAAATTGACGGCTGCTAATAAATTAAATGACACCATTATCAATAATTTAAAAAATAAAATCAATAATTTTTTAACTAAAAGTCGTTCTTCTGAATTGGAAACTGCAAAAACACAATTAACCAAAATTGAAACAGATTATCAAAAATTAAAAGAAGCTGAAACAGCCCCAACAAGCGATCAAAAAGTTGCTGAAAAAAATGATGAAACAACTAACCAAGGCGTTGGAACTGCTAATGAAGGTGCTAAAAAGGGAGTTGAAACATCAAAAACAGCTACCACAACGACAAAAAGCACTACCAAAGCTGATGATAACGACAAAGGCATCAACACTTTCCAGATCGTAATTATAGGTGTTTTTATCGCTATCATGATTTCAGTGATTATTGTTTGGATTTTACAACAAATTAAAAAACCTCAATCTAAAAGATAACAGGTTTTTTTCAAATAAAAAACTGCTTTAATAAAAAAACATCTTTATTTAAAAATAAAGATGTTTTTTCTTTTAAACGGTAATAAGTATATAATTTTATTTAATTAAGCAAAAGATAAATCAATTCTAGCTAAATATGTTATTATTGGGAAAAATAAAACTATTTAACAAATGCTTAAGTAAAAAAAATATCATTAAAATTTTTTATAATTGGCGGAGCAGAAGGGATTCGAACCCTTGCACCAAAAATTGGACTACGTCCTTAGCAGGGACGCCTCTTATAACCACTTGAGTACTACTCCGTCTGAAAAAATTTTTTTGCCATTATTAATCAATTGATTCGTTTCCTTTTTTTCTGAGAAATTTATTCAAAGATTATTAGACAAAAACATTATAACAAAATATATATTAAAAAAACATATTTATTGACTTTTTATTTAATCATGAAACAGCTTAATTCCACAAAAAGGATCTTTATATCGTGATTATCGCATATTAGAAACATTTATTGATAGAATCATTGTTCTAGAAAAAGACCGGTGAATA
>NZ_JABUOH010000021.1 GCF_013391955.1 Candidatus Phytoplasma pruni | reverse complement strand
TTTGTTTCGTTTAATTTTTTAGAAGTTTTCCGCGCTTCTATTCGTAGTTTAGAGTCGGTTGCGGACTTGGGGATGTTTTTTTATTTTATTTTCGTAGTTTAGAGTCGGTTGCGGACTTGGGAGGTGTTGATATTTGAGGTGGGTTGTGGGGATTGCCTGAACGTTGTGTTTATGTTTTTTTTGTTGGATGGAGGTGGTTGTGGGGATTTTTTAATAGTTGGTGATGATGATTTCCTCGTGTTGGCGTTTTGTGGTTTTATTTTGGGTAGTGCCACGGATGAGGGTTTGGTTGAATTGTCGATATAGGTGTTTGATGTGGGGAGTGGGATAATTGGTGTGGAGAAATTTGACTCCTCTTTGGTGAGCGCGAATTAAAGTTTGAGCTAAACGGGTTTGTTCCGCTTGATTAAAAGGTTGGTTGAACCAGGAAGTATTGTCAATTCGTTGTTTTTTGGGGTTGGTTCCGAATGAATCGTATGGTGGATCTACAAAAACGAAATCTCCTGCCTGAGCGTGGTTGATGGTTGTTTCGAAATCGGCGTTGAATATTTGCCCTTTTGCTTGGAGTTGTTTGGCGAGAGGGAGGTATTTTGATCTCGTTAAGGGAGTGAAACTGTTGGCTTTGAAACCGTAGGAGGCTAATAAACGACCGTCTTTTTTGCGATAACGAAAAATTCCTCGGAAGGTGTATTTGACTAATACGAAAAATAGAGCGCCGTTTTTGGTTGTACTTTCGTTGTATTCGGTTAACATTTGGTTAAAGCGAGTTTGTTGGAGAGGGATGTTGGCTCTGCCGGGATATTGAAATAAATATTTTTCGTATTGATCGACTTGATGGATAAAATCGAGGGGATCATCTTGGAAATGGCGCCATTTGTTGATTAGGTTGGAGTCTATATCAGACAGAATGGCTTTTTGAGGCGATAAGGCGAAATATAGTGCACCGCCACCCAAGAAAGGTTCATAGTAGGTGTTAAAATGGGGAGGGATGAATTGTTGCAAAATGGGGATCATTTTGCGTTTGCTGCCGATCCAGCCGAAAGGAGAATGATAATCGGGGAGCTTTTGCCGACTCATTTAGAGATTGTTGCTCGGTTGATTGTGGGATTGATGGATATTTTATGTTTTCTTTTCATTTTTTTGTTCTCCTTGGGGGTTATTTGAAAGGGTTGGGGTTTCTTGAATGGAGTTTTTTTAGTGCCCGACATCTTGCTTGTTTTACTTGATCTTTTGTTAAATCCAATTTTTGAGCGACCTCGCCATTAGTCATTAATTCATGAGGATAGCCGGTTTTTAGATCGTAAATCATTGATATTACTTTAAGTTGATT
>NZ_JABUOH010000020.1 GCF_013391955.1 Candidatus Phytoplasma pruni | reverse complement strand
ACAAATTATCCGGTTTCTTATCCATCGACCAATTAGACGGTTTGCAAAAAGAAAAAGAAGCTTTACAAGAATTCATGTTATACATCAAAAACCCCGCTGATGCGAAAAAATTCGGTTTAAAACCACCAACAGGAGCACTATTCTACGGCGTGCCAGGAACAGGTAAAACTACCCTAGCCCGTGCCTTAGCCAAAGAATCACAATTACCTTATATCGAAATCGTTGGTTCCGAATTCTCTAAAAAATACGTTGGTGAAGCTCCTAAATTAGTAAAAACATTATTCACCAAAGCCCGCGAATTAGCCGAACAACACAACGGAGCCATCATCTGTGTTGACGAAGCAGAAGGAGCCTTCCGTGATTTAAACACCCTAGGTGAAGGCGACAACGGACGTTCCGATGTCGTAAACCAATTCAAAGCTGAAATGACCTCTATGAAAAACAACCCCGATAAACCTATTTTCTTAATCGGTACTACGAACCACGCCGACCAAATCGAAGACGCTATGTTAGACCGTTTCACATACAAAATCGAAGTATTCTTACCTGATTTAGCCGCTGTCAAAGCCGCTCTTACCCGCTTAGCTAACAAAATGAAAATCACTGACGAAGCCAAAACCTACCTCCAAAACGAAATGGCAACAAAAATCCATCAACACGACGAATTAAGATCATTCCGTAGCATGGGAAATTACATGCAAAAAGCCGCCTACATCGCCTACTCTCAACACAAAGAAAAAGTTGGTAAAGAACAACTCGACGCCGCTTTCGCCTCCCTAGCCCAAAGAACACCCTTGAATGACAAATATTTAGAATCACTACCAGACGTTCCGGCCCTCGATCTTAACAACCCCACTCCCGAAGAAATCAGAGCCGCTCTACCATCCGACCTTCAACCCGACACAACCTTAACCATTGATCCTACTGAAAAAAAGTTAAAATCACCGCCAATCCAACAAACTCCAAATACACAGGCGAAATAGAAGTGGCATACACAACCACCACCAAACCTGCTCCAACCCCTGAACCGAACAACGCTCCACAACCCACCCCAGACAAAAAATAACCAATAATTACTTAATAAAAAACAAAAATCAAGATATTATAATGTTTAAAAAATTTACAATTAATAATATATAAATAAAAAAACTTGACTTTTTAAAAAATAAATGCTAAAATAAAAATATCCAAACAAAAATTTTAAAGTTTTTGGTTGGGGTTGTGTAAAGAAGCGCGGAAAACTTCTAAAACAATTTTAAACGAAACAAAAAAAAGACTTACTTGTGGAGG
>NZ_JABUOH010000002.1 GCF_013391955.1 Candidatus Phytoplasma pruni | reverse complement strand
TTCGTCAAATGTAGCAGTGTTACTTTTTGACCAATCAATTTCTCCGTTGGATTTATATTTATACAAGTGAGTTTGTTTTTCTTGAGCATTAAAACCTTTAGACCAAGATGATGTATGATTATAATGTGGCGTTATTCCGTCAGCTTTGTATTTAACTCTTTTTATTTCCTTTTGCAAAGATTCTTCATTAGAAAAGTACTCAAAAGTATTGTTCAACTTTCCTTCTTGGTTGTATTCAAATTTTTTAATTAGTTTTCCGTTTGAATCATATTCATTTATGTATTCTATTAAATCTTGATCTATTTGTTTGCGTTTTGTAATTCTTTTTCCGTTATCATTGCTTTCCACAGTAAAATGATCTAATATATTTTTAGCAGGTTCAAACAACTCATTGCTAAGTGCGGTTGAGTTTTGACTTTGTTTGTCTTGAATAACTTCCTCTAACTTTTCATCTTTAACTTCCTCAATCGTAATACCTTTGTTATTTCGGTATTCTTTAGCCATAAGGATAGTTTTGGATAAATTTTTATCGTTAACTAATTTTTTAGCTGAACTAATTAAAATTTCTAAAGAAGTCGTTGGTTCTTTATTTAGTTCAATTTGAATAGCATTTTTAAAACATTGATCTGTTACTTCTTCGGGTGTAATTTCTTGTTTTTCGCGATAATCTTGAGCAATTGTTAAAGTTTTTTCAACCTTTTTGTCGTTGATTAACGTTTTAGTTGTTTGGATTAATTCGTCTAATATTGAAGTAGGCTTTTCTGTTTGTTTCGTTTGGATCGCGTTGGTTAATTGTCCATCACTTACTTCTTCGACCGTTATATTTTGTTGTTGTCTATATTCTTGAGCGGCAGGTAAAGCTAGATTTCTTAAATTAGTTCTTTCTAATAATCTATTATCTACTAATTGTTTAGCTGTTTGCGTTAAAACTTCTAAGGCTGAAGTAGGTGTTTGTTGATTTTGAATCGTGCTTCTTAAATTTTGATCACTTACCTCTTCAACTGTAATTTGTTTTTGTTCACGATAATCTTGAGCTATATTTAATGCTTTGGATAGTTGCACTTCGTCAACCATTTGTTTAGTTGTTATAGTCAATTCTTCTAAAGATGAAGATGGGCGAGAATTTTGTTGAGATGTTATTTTATTTTCCAATTGCTCGTCGCTGACATCTTGAATAGTCATACCTTTGGCGTTGCGATAATCTTGAGCTATATTTAAAACTTGTTTTTTTAAAGCATTTTTTTGATTGAGAGTTACTTCTTCTGTCTCTTTCTTTGTTGGAAGTTGTTCCGAAGTAGGATTTTTCACCTCTATTGGGGCTTCATTTTGCAAATTATTATTATTTTTGTTATTAAGTTTTTTAAAGATCAAAACAGCAGTACACGCTGTTAACAAAGTTAATAAACCTAAACCAACTAATAATATTATTTTTTTATGCTTCCGAATAACTTCTTTATAATTCATTTCTTTTTAACCTTTCTTAATTTGGGAAATAATTTTTAATAATTTAAAAAGTTAAATTATTAAAAATTATTATACACAAAAAAAAAAAAAAACAAGGGTATGGAGTTTTTTTTACTTGTTTTTTCATTAAATAATTTACTTTTTTTAAAAAAATATAAATTTTTAAAATTATTTTTTGAACTATATTAGATATATAATGAAAAAAGAACCCTGTTATGGGTTCTTTTTGTTTTTATGAATTTTTATATTTTAATTAAAAATATTATTTGTAATGTTATATAGTTTTTGTCTCTTTTTTAGAACTTTTTGTTTTTTTATCACTCTTGGACTCTATTAACTTATCCAATTGATCTTTGGTGATAGTTGATGTTTCTAAGAGTTTGTTCGCTATTTGTTCTAATAAAGCTTTATTTTCTTTAACGATTTTTCTAGCTTCTTCCATAGATTCATCAATAATTTTTTTAACTTCTGTATCGATTAATTTTTTATCCGAAAAGCTCGATTCTTGTGTAGGTCCTAAATCAGACATCCCTAATTTAGTTACCATAAAAGTCGCTATTTGGGTGGATTTTTTAAAATCATCATAAGCTCCGTTAGAAACATCATCAAAAATTAATTCTTCGGCTGCTCTGCCGCCTAAAGAAACAACGATGCTAGCTAACATGCGTTTTTTAGAAGAAAAGAAGGTTTCTTTTTCTGGAACAGTAATAACATAACCACCAGCATCTCCACGAGGAACAATCGTTATTTTTTGAATTTGTCTTGCGTGAGACATTTTTAAAGCGATGACAGCATGTCCTGCTTCATGATAAGCGACCATTTTTCTTTCTTCTTCATCATACTTATTAGAATTTTTTGCTGGTCCCATCCAAACACGGTCGATAGCTTCTTCTAATTCTGTCATAGTGATTTCTTCTTTGTTCGCTCTTACAGCTAAAATAGAGGCTTCATTTAAAACAGAAGCTAATTCAGCTCCGCTCATACCTGGAGTATGTTTCGCTAATTGAGAGAAATCTACTTCAGGCGCTATTTTTTTATTATGAGCGTGAACTTTTAAGATAGCTTCTCTGGCTTTGACATTTGGTAAACCAACCGTGAAATGACGGTCAAATCTGCCCGGTCTTAATAAAGCCGGATCTAACATTTCTTTTCTATTGGTTGCTCCAATAATCATAATTCCTTTTGAAGCGTTAAAGCCATCCATTTCGGTTAATAATTGGTTTAAGGTTTGATCGGCTTCGTTATTAGAATGATTATTGCCTCTTGCCATTCCTAAAATATCGATCTCATCAATAAACAGGATACAAGGAGCATTTTGTCTTAATTCTTTAAAAAGATTTCTAATTTTTAAAGCTCCCATACCAACATATAATTGCACGAATTCGGAACCAGAAGTGGCATAGAAAGGCACGCCTGCTTCGCCGGCTAGTGCTTTCGCTAATAAAGTTTTACCAGTTCCTGGTGGTCCTTGTAATAAAACTCCTTTAGGGGATTTAGCGCCCATGGTTTCATATTTTTTAGGATTTTTTAAAAAATCAATTAATTCTTTAAGTTCTTCTTTTTCTTCTTCGTTACCAGCCACATCAAGGAAAGTGATAGGTTGTTTTTCGCCTTGTAAACTATCAACACCATCACCCATTTTGCCCATTTTACGACGTTCTAGCATATTAGAAATAATATAGACTGGCCAAATGAACCCTACTAAGGCGGAAAAGACAGTTAAAGAAGGCATAATTAAACCCCAACGAACATCAGTCGGTACTTTTTCAAAAGTAACTGATTCGTTTCTTCTGGAAATTAATTCATGATCAATTTCTTTTAAAATTAAATCATCAATTGTTTTGGTATAATAAATTTTACCATCTCTAGTTTGGATCACTATTTTTTTACGATTATTAAGTCTTAAAAAAGCTCTAATACCGTTTGATTCAATATTGTCACTGTATTTTTCCACTTCCCCTTTTTGGATTTGTTTTAAAATGAATTTAGCTGATGTTGATTCTCCTTTTTGAGTTAAATCAGGCCAATATTCAATTAATAAAAGAGAAGTTAAAGTTAAAATGACAGCCAATAAAATAACTTTCCATTTTTTCTTTTTCTTGAATTTTTTATTTGAAGCCATAATTAAACCTCCTTCCTGTTTCTTTTTTTAATAATTAAAACTACCACCCATAAAATAATGCTTAAAACTCCTAAAACAATCGCTAACCAAGCCCAAATTGGCAATAAGTAGTCGTAGTTAGGATTTTTATCAGCGTTTAAGATAGGACTTTTATTAAGGCTATTTTTTTGGTTTAATTCTATCATGCCCTGTTTATCGATATAATTATCTTGAAGCAATTTGGTTTGAATTTCTTTGACCAAAGGTTCGTTATTTTTAATATATAATTTAGCTTTATTGTAAGCTTCGTTTAATAATTTATTACAAGATTCATAAAAGATATGGTCTTTGCTCGGGAAAGTGTTGAAAGAAACATAATGGTTATCTTCGATCCCTTGGTTATAAACCATCTCTTCAATTATTTTTTTAGCTTCTTCTAAATCTTTTTGTGATTTAGTCGAAACTGAACCAATTAAGAGTTCTTCGGCTGCTCTACCAGCTAATAAGAAATTCACTTTTTCTAACAATTGTTCTCTAGTTTTAAAATTACCAAATTGTTCAGCATAATTATGAGCTACGGGGTTATTAGATAAATCAATGGTGTTTTTATAAAAAAGATCGGGTTGTTGGAGGTATTGGATTAAAGCGTGCCCCGCTTCGTTCGCCGCCACAATCTTTTTTTCTTGTTCGGAATAAGTTCTTTGGAGTACTTGGCGACCGAATAAATGTTTATCAATGCTATCCACTAAATCTTTTTCCGTTAATTTAAAATTTTTAGTGATCAAATAATCTTTTAACTGTTGGGTTGCTTTTTCTAAATCCGGTGTACTTCTTTGACTTAAATAATTTTTATCTTGTAATTTATCTTTATCT
Organism: Candidatus Phytoplasma pruni; assembly: GCF_013391955.1. Classification (GTDB taxonomy): domain Bacteria; phylum Bacillota_I; class Bacilli_A; order Acholeplasmatales; family Acholeplasmataceae; genus Phytoplasma. The sequence continues at coordinate 5,819 of NZ_JABUOH010000002.1, read as the reverse complement.
ATGGTTGTATCTTTGGTAATTTCCTTATAATCTTGAGAAAAGATTTGTCCTTGGTTTTGTAAAATATAAGCCACATAATAATCTTTCTCATTAGGGAAAAGGATTTTTTTCATCGTGTCTGCTACTTTATCTAAATCAGTAGTACTATAATTTAAAAGTTCTTCTTTATTAGTTAAATCTGTTTTACCATCGATTCTTCCGTGAAATAATTCTTCGTGTTTCTTTTCATCAATTTTTTGATAATTATCTATAATAAAATTCACTACTTCTTCTTTTAACTTATTTTGGATAGAATTGAAAGCAGTTTCATTAACTATTTTTTTAATGGTTGCTCCGCTAAAATCAGTTGATTTATCAGCTAAACGTTCATAATCAATATTCTCTTCTAATTGGTTATCTTTTTTGTATTTTTTTAAGAATAAATTATATAACCTAATTTTGGTTGCTTTATCAGGTAAACCGACATAGATCTTACGGTCTAGACGACCAGCTCTAGTTAACGCGTCATCTAATAAATCATCTTTATTAGTCGCTCCAATAACAACAACATCTTTATTGGATTGCATCCCATCTAGTAAAGTTAATAAAGTATTAACCATTTTGTTGTGAGTAATACCAACCGCTTGAGGATCGTTTGTTCTTTTGGTCGCGATAGTGTCAATCTCATCAATGAAGATAATACAACCCTTACCGCTTTGTTTTGCTTTTTCATCCGCTTCTTTAAATTTATTTTTCAATAACTCAGGCCCATCGCCAACATATGTTTTAACGAATTCAGGTCCATCGGCGATAATATAAGGCACTCCAGCTTCTGTCGCCAAAGCCTCCATTAAAATAGTTTTACCTGTTCCTGGTGGACCATACAATAAAGCCCCTTTAGGGACTTTAATGTTGAATTTTTCGTATAAAGCTTTATTATTGAAATATTTCGCTATTTCTTTTAACTCATCTTTCGCTTCGTCCATTCCCGCTACATCATCAAAAGTGATAGGTTTACTTCCGCCTTTTTGAGTTTCTTGTGGTTTATTAGGAGTTACTAAGCTAATGACATCTCCACCACCTTTTTGACCTTTGAAAAGATAAAGTTTGGTAACATCTTGGGTTGAATTTATTAATTGCGCGTAATCAGCCATATCATTAGTTCTAGTGCCACCTTCAAAATAAATCAATAAAGGAATCATATTATAAGAAATTTCGCCTTGATTATAATCTATTGCTTTATCAAAAACCACTTGATCATTGGTCGCGCTTTTGGAGTTATAATAAACTTTATTATTTTGAGGATTTTCCAAAATAAAATCCGTTCCTTGTTTTAACTCTTTTAGTTTTTTAATAATGTCAGGATAATATTCTACTTTATTTTCCGTAGCCTTCACTACTTTATATTCGTCTTTGCTAAAAGCGTATATTTCTTTATTGAAAAAGACAATAAATATTAAAAGAACGGCAAATATAGTAAAAGTAAAACCGGATTTAGTTGTGGATTTCATTTGTTTTTTTCCTTTCTTAAACTCTTCTAGGGGTTCCATTTTCATCAAATACTATTTTATATGGATTTCCATCACCATCATATCGGGTACTGTAAGTCTCTTCGTGTGTCCAATCTACCGTACCATCATCTTTGTAAACTAATAATTCTATTTGGTTTTTTTGTGCATCGTATTTAGCAGTAAAAGTTTGTTCATGCAGCCAATCAACCTTAGGATTTTCCTCAGGACCTTCTTTGTATCTAAGATATTTGGTTTGACAATTGTTTTGATCATACTCAGCATCAAAAGTACCTTCATTAGTCCAATCTATCTCACCATTTTCTTGGTATCTGCGACCTCGGGTTTGCATATTGTTGTTATTGTATTTAGCATCATAAGTACCTTGATAAATCCAATCGATAGCGTCTTTGTCATCTTTATGTGAATATTGTTGTTTGTATTTTCTGCGTTTTGTCATGTTACCATTAGTATCATATTCAGCAGTGAAAGTGTCCTGATGATCCCAATTTACCTCTCCATCGTTTTTGAATTTCAAGACTTTTGTTTCTCGATGTTGATCGTCGTATTCGGCTTTCCAAGTGTATGGATTGCCCCAATCAACAACATTTTCAGCTGTGTATTTCAAGTGTTCAGTTTGATTACCGTTGCTGTCAAATTTAGCAGTGAAAGTATTTTCGTTTGTCCAATCGATAACGCCGCCATCTTTATATTTTAATAATTTAACTTTTTTTCCGTTTTCAAAGTCAGCGTTATAAGTGCTTTTGTGTCCCCAATTAATAGTTCCATCTTTTTTATAACGTCTGCATTCAATTTCTTCTCTATTATCGTTGTATTTAGCATCCCAAGATTCTCCCCAATTAATTTTTGGTTGGTTTTGTTCGTCTAATTCATTATAAAAATGTCTACTTTGGGTTTGATTGTTATATCTGTCGTATTGAGCATCATAAGATTTGACCCAATTAACCTCTTGATTGTCTTTATAATATCTCATTTGGATTCGATTGCCATTATTATCAGAAACACCAGTCCAAGTGTTAGGAGAATCCCATCTAATTACTCCTTCTGAATCGTCTGCACCTGTTTTATAAGCTCTTTTTATCGTTTGATAACCGTTATTATCGTATGCAGCATCCCATGTGTTGGTAGAATTCCAATTGATGATTAAAGTGCTGCCTTCTGAAAGGCTCGTTATCCCTTTAAGAGCTCTTTTTTCTGTTTGATTACCGTTTTGATCGTATTTACCGTTCCAAGAATTCCAAGAACTATAATCAACATTACCATCAGCATTTAAGCCTCTGCTTTCTTTTTTGTTACCATTTTCATCATAAATAGCAGTCCAGCTGAAATAAGGGTAGATAACGCCTTGTTGTTTATAACTGATATGTCTGATTTCGTTACCGTTGTCATCATAAGTGGAGTCCACATTATCATGAACTTTGTTTTGGCCCCAAATAATATTATTGTTACCGTCTCTTGCTCTAAATTCTTTAGTTTGATTTCTTACTATCTTGTTTTCGATATTGGTTTTTACTTTAGAAAGATCTTCTAAAGAAGCTTTGTTTAATTTAGCAAGTTGATGTAAGTCATTTTTAGTTAATTTAGTCCCTTCAGTAACGTTCATATTACTAACTTTTAATCGATTTTTTAAAATATATTGAATATAAATTTTATTGCCTTGTTGTTTGTTCAAAATCGTTTCTACTTTGTTTTTATAAGTTTGAACTTGTTCTAAAGTTGCTGATTCTTTCAATTTTAAAAGCGACTTTTCATTTAAAACAACTGCGTCACGAGCATTATTTAAGTCGTATTTCTCTGTTTCAGAAATAGTGGTTAAATCTATATTTTGATACATGTCATTAGCTGTTTTCATTATATTTTCTAAGCTAACATATGTTAATTTAACTTCACCTTCATATTTGGCATTATCTGAAGTAGCTTTAATTTTGGTTTCAGTTTCACCAATTGTATTCACTAATTCATAATTTGTGCCTTCTTCGTCTAAACCAGTATTTTTAGATAAAACTAATTCTTTAATCTCCTCTAAATCAGAAGGTTTAGTTTTTAAAGTGCCTAAATCGGTCGTTTTTATAACAGTATTTAATGGATTTTTAACAATTATTTTATTCCCTTTTTCATCATATCTTATGTATCTTAATAGATTTCCTTGTTCATCATATTCAATATCGCAAGTTCCTTCATGTGTCCAATCTATTTCGCCTGTTGCTTTATATTTAAAAATTTTAATTGGTAAATTTTTAGAATTGTATTGAGCACTACCAGTTTCGTCATGCGCCCAATCAACCTCACCACTAGCTAAATATTTCAAATTCTGCAATTGATTTCCTCGTTCGTCCCAACTAGAAGTGTAAGTGTCATCATGTGTCCAATCTTTTTCGTTTTCGTTGCGATAACGATAACTTTTGGTTATTTTTCTTAGCGCATTATATTCCAGTGTTTGGCTTTTAGACCAATCGATCACTGGTTCTCCGTTTTGCAATTTATATTCTAAATGTTTAATTTTGTTCCCGGCTGGATCGAAAGCTTCATCCCAAGTATCAAATGAATTCCAATCTACTTCAACACTTCCATCTGAATTCAAACTTTTTAATTTTCTATTTTGAGTTTTATTCCCGTTTTGATCATATTTAGCGTCCCAAGAATTAGACAAATTAATTTCTCTTGTTCCGTCTGATTTGTTTTTAAAACCTCTTCTTTTGATTTGATTGCCGTTAACATCATACTCAGCATCCCAAGTCTGATCAGATGACCAATTGACTTCATAACTTCCGTCGGTAGCAGACACTTTTAATTGTCTATTTTGTATTATATTCCCTTTATCGTCATATAAACGTTTGATAGATTTAGACCAATCTACTTCTTGTTCTACATTTGGATCTGTTGAAACTTTAAATTTCCTTACTTCCGTTCTGTTGCCATCATCATCATAATCAGCATCCCAAGTATAAACCGATTCCCAATCTACTTGTAAAGTGCCATCTTCTTTTGGCTTTTTTAATTTTCTATTTTGTATTTTATTCCCGTTTGAATCATATGTGGCGTTCCAAGTACGAAAATTATCCCAATTGTATTCGTAATTATTATCTGTTTTTTTATTATTGATAGATCTTTTTTCAGTTAGATTTTCGTTATCATCGTATGTAGCGACCCAACTGTAGCTATATTCTGGAACGCCTTCTTGTTTATAACAAATGCGTGAAACTTCATTTCCTTTACTGTCATAAGTAGAATCATAATTTTTATAACTATTTTCTAATCCCCACATCACTTGTTGTTCTTTATTTCTTATTCTTTTTTCTAGGGTTGCATTTCTCATGATTTTATTTTCAATATTAGTTTTTAATTTTTGAAGATTTTTTAATCTATAAGAATGCAGTTTTGCTTTTTTAAAACCTTCGTCATCGGATTCACTTTTGATGATATTCGTTCCTTCAGTGACATCCATATTATCAACTTTGGATTGATTTTTTAAAATGTACTTAATAAAAGGTTTTTTGGCTTCTTTTTGGTTGTTCAAAATCGTTTCTACTTTGTTTTTATAAGTTTGAACTTGTTCTAAAGTTGCTGATTCTTTCAATGTTGCATTATTTTCTCCTCTTGAAAGAACTTGGTCTCTAGAGTTATTTAAGTCATTTTTATCATTTTCAGTGATAGCTGTTAAATCGAAATCTATTTGGTTATGTTTTTCATCAGTTTCTTTTGCTATCCTCTCCATGTTAACGTATGTTAATTTAACTTCGCCTTCATATGTGGCATTATCCGAAGTAGCTTTAATTTTAGTTTCAGTTTCGCCAATAACATTCACTAATTCATAATTTTTAGCATCTTTGTCTAAACCAGTATTTTTAGATAAAACTAATTCTTTAATTGCTTCTAAATTAGCAGGTTTAGTATTTAAAGTTCCTAAATCAGTCTGATTTATCGCAGTATTTAATGGATTTTTTGTTATTTTGTTTGACTGTCCAGAATCGGTTTCTTTTCGTATTTCTGAAACACCGACTGAGACCGGTTCGCTTGAATTTGCCGTTCCCTCCTTACCGGTTCCTTTTTCTGTTCCTGATTCTTGTGGACTTTCTTTTGCGTCTTTATCCTTAACACCTTGTTCGTCTGTATTATTACCTTCTTTAGGTTTTTCATTTTCTTGAGTTTTTTCTGGTGTTGTCGTTGTATTTGGAGTCACACTCGTGGACGGATTTTCATCCTTCTTATCTTTGCTCCAATGTTTAATTCCGAAAACAACACTAACTATCAGTAAAATACCTAATAATGCTATTCCTACTAATGTTATTATTTTCTTATGTTTCCGAATAA
>NZ_JABUOH010000019.1 GCF_013391955.1 Candidatus Phytoplasma pruni | reverse complement strand
CAAAAAAAATTAATATTTTTTAATTTTAACGAAAACATGAGGATATAAAAATGAAAAAATCCCAGAAAAAAGATCCAACATATCGCCCTTATGTAGAAATTTTTATTGGAGTATTATTATCTACTTTAGGCTTATTCTTTATTGTTTTATCTGGAAAGAACTTTGAACCGCACGGCGAGTGGGAACTTTATAACCAAGGAATCAATCCAGGCGGAAATGGCGGAATTGCTGTCATCGCTAGCAAATTATTCGACCATAAAAATCCGGATTTGCTCTTAATTTTAATTATTTTTTTAATTAGTTTCACTTTGTTCATGTTAATAATAGGCAGTTTCTTTTTCGCAAAAAAGACTTTAAAAAGGTCTTTTTTCGCGTGGGCAGTCTTTTCTATTGTGTTAATTCTGTTATTTTTATTCTTGAAAGAATATCGCGATAAGATATATTCTTGTTATGTATTAAAAAACGACAATAAAAAAGAATTCAATTTGAGAAGGTACTTTGGCTTTTTTCGAAATATACAGGTAATTCAACAACCCAATTGTTTTCAGTTATGTTTTTAGATACTTTCATTGGCGTTATTTTGTTCGGCACCGGTTATTACTTAACAGCTATTAAAAATAAAGCTTTTTTAGGGACAAACGTATTGACGAAAATAATTACTAAAATAACAAAACAAAAACAAAGCTTTTTTATAAAATTAAACTTTGTTTTCGACGTTTTAATAGTGCTTGCATCGACTTGTTTGTTCGGTTTTGAACTTTTTGAAGAGAAACTTTGGTTTTTAGATATTATTTTTTACCCTTTAGTAAGTCCTTCCGTTCTTTATGTGTTGGGTAAAAACATTGCCCTTATAATAGTCGAAATGAAAAAGCAAGAAAAAAACAATTTTTTAAAAGAAAACGCTTTTAAAATTTGTATATTATTCTGTTCCTGTATTATCACAATTATATCAACTTTCATACTTTATAAGTATTTCCGATAATAATTGTTTATAAGAAAAACTTATTTTATTAAAAGATCCCTAATTTAGGGATCTTTTTTTCTATCTCAAAACTTTTTGCAAGAAAATGACCTTTTGTTCCTTGACTTTTGAAAAAAGAAGGAGTATAATATAAATAATCATATCGATTCAACGAGAGATTTTAGTCAGCGCACTTTGGTATGGTTAAGGAGGATTGGTTGAAATGGACTATCATATTTTATTTAATATAAAAAAATATTTCCAATATTTTGATATAGAAAAAATATAAATATGAAAGAAGGTTAATTTATTGTACAAAAACAACTTTAAAAACAAATTTTTATTTGTTTTCGTTTTGTTTTCGATATTTTTTTTTAATAATAATTATCAAATAATCGCATTTTCACCTTATCAAAGTGATAAATATGATAAAAATTCTAAAACTAAAATTCATCATATTTTATTAGAACAACACTACCCAGCGATTTCTAAGGAAGAATTAGTTAATTTTTATGCCGAAGATCAATTAAACAAAAAAATTAAAATAAACCGTTCTGAACCTTGCTATAATGCACTTTCAAATCCAAATTTAGATGCTAAAATTAAAAATCCTCCTTCTAATCTTTTAGGTATTTATTTCGATGGAGGAACACGAGAATTCAAAGATAATTATTTTTCTTTAGATGAATTGAAAAAAATGCAAAATAATGTAGACAATATATATATTTTTTATGATAATACAAAATATTGCGATACTCAATTAAAATTGCAAGTGGATAAAAAAATATATTTTGAAACATTTAAAAAAAATTGGGTTGTTCCTTCAGAGTGGCGACCTTGGTTTTGGTCTTATGAAAAATGGAGAAATCGTTGGTATGACGAAAAAACGCCAAATGAAAAAGGTTATTTTTTAAACAAATACGGTTCTCAAGGTTTTCAATTAGATATTAACGTCAAAGAAGAAGAAAAAATTTCTTCAATACCTTTATACACGATAGAAGAAATTTTAAACGATAACGAACATTTTTATAAAATTAAAAATTTTACTTTTAAAGAAAATTTAGGAAATGGAATTCATGTAGATTATAATAAAAACTTTTTAACTTTAAAAACCGATAATAGTGTTGGAGATTTCTTCAATACAGTTTACAATATTGGCGGTTATGTTCCAATAGTAGGAACTGTTTTGAGCGGAATAGAATTTATCGAAGGTACTGTTCGCGAAGATGAAGGACAAATGATTGAAAGTGGTGTAAGTTTAGCTGTAGATGCTGCAACTTTCGGAGCAGGAAAAATATTTTTTAAAGGCGGCAAAAAAATTGCTACAAAAGGCGTTTCTAAAGGGATAGCTAAAAATGTAGCTAAAAAAACAGTTCAACAACCTTTCAAACGAGTGGCAATAAGTTTTACCGCAAAACAAATGTTAAATATTTTAAAAACAGACATGACTATAAAAACTGGCAAATTGTTGAAAGATGAATTCGTTAAACCAAAACCTATCGAATTATCTTTAAATGATAATGTTAAAATAATAATCTTCCCAAGAGAAGAAAAAAGATATGAAATTGATCCAGGAGACGCAATAGTTATAGTTGATCATGAGGGCAATGTATTGGAAAATTGAAAAACCATTCCAAAAACAAAAGGAGTTTATTATGGAAAAGAAAGAAAATATTGTTAAAAAACGTTCTTTATATTTATTAACGATGTCTATCGGGATCATCTTTAATTTACTTTTATGTTATATGTTTTATATGTTTAAGCAAAAAAGAAGCAAAAATAATCCTGATGCTTATCAATTGCCTGTTTATGTTTTTGAATTTTTTTCTTATATCATTGTTTTTTTCCAAGCTCACCGATTGGGCAAGAGTTTCATGCGTGAAAAAGATTCTAACGAAACAAATACAGAAGAAGAAATTTCTATTTTTTTCCATGTTTTAACGAATAATGTTTATATTTTTGATAATAAATTATCTAATGATCTTAAAATGAGTTTAAGACAACAGAAAATTATTTTGAAAAAAAACATTTTAAAAGCGTTAGATGCGATAATACCATTTATCATTTTTATGGAAATATTATTTTTTTGGTATTTTATCCCTGCTTTTGAATTGTTTATTTCTTTCAAACCAGTTTTTTTACCTCTTTCCATTATTACTTTGTTGGTCTGGTATTTCGTCAAAATTAGACTTTATTACGCTATCTGTGCGAAACAATCATTAGACGAAGAAGATGAAATGAAAAATCAACCTAAAAAAGGTTCTCAAGTTAATTGATAAAAGATTTGGTTTGTTTTTCAAAAGATCCCTAAAAAAGGGATCTTTTTTTCTATCTCCAAACTTTTTGCAAGAAAATGACCTTTTGTTCCTTGACTTTTGAAAAAAGAAGGAGTAAAATATAAATAATATTATTATTTTTTCAATGATTAATTCCCCTCTCATTAAGGTCTTTTAGCGAGGTCAAAGAAAATGAAGGGCAATTGATTCTCATAGTTTATTTGGATCTCCAAAAAATATTTAAACAAAGAAAATAAAACAAAATAGGTTGATTTTTTATGACAAAACAAAACAATAATTCTTTATTAAAAATTTTTAATATTATTTTAGCTACTTTATTAATTAGCCATGCTTTTTATTTTAATGAATTTTCTTATGAAACGGTTTTTAATTTTTTTGAAGGACATGTTGCTTTATTATCGATGATTTGTAAAGACTACAATCCTAGTTGTTTTATGATATTATTTTTATCAGTCACTTTTTTAATAGGTTCTTTAATAATGAAAACTGATTTCATCAAGAAAGCTTGGTTCCCGACTTTGATGTATGCCTTTTTTTGGTGCATATATGCTTATTGTTATCCTAAAGGTCAAATACCTGATATTACCAAAACAGGTTCTAATGGTAAAATGTTTGCAAGGTTTTTATTTTTCTTCCCTTTAATAGCAGGAAATTGGTTGTTATTTTATAATGATGCCTTTTTAGCAGACCATAAAACCTTTATCAAAATATTATCTAAAAAAACTAAATTTAGTGCTTATTTTTGGACTTTTATTTTTGATGGTTTATTGATTTCTTTATCTCTCTTGTTGGTGTGGCGATTTTATGTTTATCAACTTGTCTCCTTGTGTGTCAGTTTAGCTATGATAGCAATATTGTTATTGTTGTATTATAAATATTCTGAAATTCTGGAAGAATGTTATGCTGAAAGTTTAACCAAAACAACAGTTCACAAGAAAGAAATGATTATTCTCTATTTAATTAGTTTGTTCTATTTCGTTAGTTTTTGCGGTGCTTTTTGGAACAAAACTGGTCCTCAATATGTCCGTTAAAAAAGAGGATGATTAATAGGATAGTTTTTGAAAGATCCCTAATTTAGGGATCTTTTTTTATATCTCCAAACTTTTCGCCAGAAAATGACCTTTTGTTCCTTGACTTTTGAAAAAAGAAGGATTATAATATAAATAATCATATCTTATTATTGTAAAAAAACCCTTTGATGCGATAATAATTCATTTTTCAAGTTATTCTTTAAGCTATTTCCAAAAATGTAAGAAAGGAGGGATACAATTTGATAAATATTTTTGACCGTTTATTGAACCCTTCTAAAAGGGTGAAACGACTTTTAAAACAGCCCCCAAAAGACGATATTGATCGTCTATTGACTAAAAAGATGAAAGCTTTGCAAAAAAATAATCTTTTAGAAAAAACAGACCAAGCGGTTACTTATAAAAGTGTAATGTTTAAATTAAGCCTTTTATTGGTGATAACTATTACAATAGGCTTTTTGACTTATCGTCAATTTTCAAGTATTGAAGGTTTGAAAAGTTTTGCTCATAATTTCACTTTGATATGTGATAAATTAGATTTTATAGAAAATGCTTTCAATAATGATGCTCAAAAAAAAGATGTTTACGCTTTTTTAGTATTGTTCTTGCCGATGGGAATATTTTTTTTATCAGCTATTTTATGGGCAATTGGTTTTTTCTCTTTCCGTCCTTTGTTAAAAATAGGCACTATTTTTTTATCTTTGGCAATAGGATTTTTTTTCGGCAGTTTTTTAAGTTTATTGGCTTTCAGAGGGAAGGCTTTTCAACATGTTAATAAGATGCAAACTGGTATTAATATAGTTGTCTTGTTATTTACAGTCCCTTTGGTAGGAACTATTTTAGTTCTGGTTTTTATGTCTTTATTGTACTTTTTGCATAAAAAAACTATCCCTTCTCGCTTTCTTAAAACAGTTCAAACTCTTTTTATCGTATCCTTGATAGTATTTTTTATTTCTCTTTTATGCGTTTTTTCCACTAAATGGTATATTAACATTATCGCTTTTCTATTAGCACTTTTTAGTGTATTTATTGGCGCTTGGATGTGGGTTATCGCTTTGGATGTGGTTGATAAATTTGTCAAAGAACAAATACCTCAAAAATACGAATGGATCGTCATCAGTCTTTTATTAATAGCGATATTGCAGATCTTTACATCTATTTTTAAAATGGTTAGTATTCTTTATAGATTATCCACAGAAAAGGATAATTCATCTCCCAAAAAAGCTAATAAAAATTGATAAAACAACATATAATAAGCCTTTTTTAAGCAAGATCTCTTCTGCAAGAGATCTTTTTTATTGCTCTTCTTTTTTGCAAAATGTTAACATTTTGTTCCTTGACTTTCAAAAAATAAGGAGTATAATAAAGTTAAACGAATAATTTTTCACCATTTATTCTGTTTTAAATTTATTAATTATAGTTGTTAAGACAAATTGTTATTTTAACAATTAAAGGAGATTATTAATGAAAAATCAAAAAACTTCGATAGTTCCACAAACCTCCTCACCACAAAAAAAAGTAGATTTATTTTTTGTCATGATTGGTTTAGGTTTAATTTTAGATGTGGTACTTTTTTTTCTTTTTAAGAGAGGTAAAGAAGCGGATCCTTCCAGTCCATACGGCAAAGAGACCTTATTTAATTTTTGGAACGTTTTTTTATATATATTCGTAATAGCTGAATTTGCCAAATGGGGCTATCAAATGGATAGAAAAAACAATAAGGAAAAGAAAAACCCAAAAATAGAAGAGTTAAGAAAAGGTAAAGAAAGTTTGTTTGAAAAACCTTTATCTAATAATGACGAAATCAACTTAAAAAGAGAAAAATTGATGAGAAAAAAACAAATTGTACAAATCTTAGAAACGATTAATGTTTCTATCATGTTGGCGATTACGTTAATGACTCATTATGTTATTCCTAGATTCGACATATTAAAAAATTCCTTGTCTATCTTGGAATTGTTGAATTTTATCTTTTTATTTTTATTTTTGATTTTATTTTTCTATTATGACTACGTATTTTATCAAAAAGTCAATTTAGAAAAGGAAGTGACAGAATATAATAAAAAAGAAAATCCTCCTCGCAGAACAAATTTATAAGTTGATAAAATTATTTTAGTTAATATAATAACATTTTATTTCCAGTTACTCTTTACAGCGGAAAATTAATAAATTAAAAAAGGACGATTAACTTTATGTTAAAAATACAACATTTATCTAAACAAATACCAAACGAATTAGGTGAAAACGCATCTTTAAACGATATTTCCTTATTTTTTCCTCAAAAAGGATTAGTTTTAATGACTGGTTTGCACGAAGAATCAAAATACCAACTCTCTAGTTTATTAGGAGGCTTAACGCCTCCTGATTCAGGAGATATTTTCGTAGGAAACAAAAATTTAAAAGATTTAACTTCAGATGAATTGTCTTCTTATAGAAACCACATTATTAGTTTTTTCTTAGGTTTTAATGATACTTTTACCACTAGAAATATAAATTATATTTTAGAATTGCAAAATAAACCAGTTGATCTAAAAAAATAAATAAAACTTTAAAAAGTTATCATTTAGACGGTTTATACGAAACAGAAGTAGAAAGTAATAATTTATTTTTACCTTTAGAAAAAGAGTTAACTTTAGAAGAACAACAAAAAGTAGATCTAGCGCGAGTTATTGTGAAAGATACGCCTGTGATTGTAGCTATCAATCCTACAGATGGTTTGAATGCAGCAACACAAAAAGAAATTAGTAATAATTTAAAAAAATTATCTGCAAATAAATTAGTGATTGTTTTGGCAGATAAAAACGAGCAACAAGTTCTTCAACCTGATAGAACAGTAGAATTTAAAAACCAAAAAATAGTGAAAGATAGTCATCCGAATGACAAAACGGCACACGACAATGTGGTAGTTTTACCTCCTTTACCTACTGAGTCTCACTTATCTGAATTTTCACTTTCCGATGCTAAATTAGACTTTACAGAAAAACAATACGAAAGTAGTTTCAATTTCATCTTTATGAGACCGGGAAATTTTGTTACCCCTGTTTTTTTGTTTTTCTTTGCTTTATTATTTGATCTCCTTTACCAAGGTTCATTATCTACCCAATGGCATTTGCTTCTTATATTTGGTTTATTGAGTGTGGTAGCGTTTTTCATTTATTACTTTTTTAACCATTGGTACTACGAACAATTGCTTAAAAAAATTAAACCAGAAAAAATTAATTATCTAAAAAGTTTAGGTTTTAGTCGTAAAGAAACAGAAAAAGTTTATAAAACATACGAAAAAAAAGACTCGACAGTAGGTTTTATTTTAGAATCGATATTATACAATATTATATTAGCGATAGTTGTTTGCTTTATGAAAGATAAGTTTTACGCTACTTTCGGTTCTAACATTGTTTTAAGTCTTTTGGCTTTCGTTTCAATAAGTGCTTTTATTGTTTTAACTACTTTTATCGTGAATAAATTAGTTTATAAAATGATTTACAAAAAAAGTTTAAAAAAATTATATAACAAAATATCTTTTTAAAATAGTCTCTTCCTACCTTTAAATAATCGTTATCTTACCAAAGATCCCTTATGAAGGGATCTTTTTTCTGTGAAGAAATAATATTTTTAGACTTGACTTTTAAAGAATTTATTATAAAATATAAATAATCAATAAAATTATAAATTCATTTTTTCTCTTTAAAAAAAAGAACTTTTATAGTTGAGATTAAGGAATGTTAACCCTTTATTATGGAAGGTAAAAAAATCAAAAAGAAGAAGCATCTTATAAAAGAAAGCGAGAAGAAAAAAATGATGACAATTAAAAAAGAAAAATTAAATTTTTACCTTTATGCATTTAGCTTAACTACTCTGGCTTTAGGGTTGGTTAAAGGTCAATTAAAAGAGCAAAACTATTTTTCTTTGTATTTGTTTACACGTCAAACTGTTGTTTTAGTTAATCTTTATTTTATTATCGTTTTTTGCACAGGAAAAGAAAATAATAAATATTTTAGTTTTATCACTTTTATTAATTCTACTTTAACGATGGTTTTATATGCGATCGGTAAAGGCAGCCAACAAAGCTTTTTTAATTATAATCCGGGTTTTTCTAATTTGGTGGCTATTTTAGAGCATTATATTTTAATGCCGATTTTTATCATTTATTATTTTGCCGCTGATACGACCTCTTTAAAATTAAAACAATTTTACATTGGTTCCATTTATCCTTTAATTTATTTTGTAACCAGCATGATTTTAGGTGTTACATCTGAAAATGATAAATTTCCTTATGATGCTTTAAAAAAATACAATACTGAAAAGATTAAATTCTTTATCTTTGTATCAATTATAACTGTCTTTATTGTTTCTACGTCTGTATTATCTATTTTTTTCAAAAATAAAACATTAAATGATGAGAAAATATTTTCCCTTAAAAGACCTAAAAAAAGACGCAAATAAACTATGACTTTCGTTTTTCCAGTATTAAAGCGATAAATCTCCCTTGAAGCTAACTTTTTATAAGATCGTGATATTAACAGATAGTGATTTTCTATAAAATACTTATTGTTGCCAATCAAATCATCAGAAGCAAAAATAATTTTAACTCTTCATAAAAGTGCATTTATAAATATAAATCATTGTAAAACCTTTTAGACAAAGAATTAGAACGATGAATTTCTTTTCGAACCTTAATATTCACGATAATAAATCTCTTTTTTTAATGTCAACAATGAAAAATAACTTCAAGAAATTAAATTTATTTTGAATTAATCAAAAAATAGTTTGCAAACAAGCAACTAATTCCCTAAACCCTCCTTCACCTACAGTCTTTTGCAATTCACAAAACCAATTGTCAATAATAAAATTCACACAACACACTCTGTCCAGAGAGGGAACAACATATGAAAAAAACCCTCCCAAACTTTCATTTCATAAAAAAACATCACAATAACCTTGAAAAATAAGCCCAAATAATATATAATATTAGTAATCAAACTAAAGGAGAAAAAGAATGGAAACGCAAAATAATCATCCTCTTCATGTTCTTGATATCGCTCAATATTTAATCAAACACCAAAATAAAAATGATTATACTAATATGAAACTACAAAAATTAGTCTTTTTAGCTTATTCTAAATATTGTATTGATAACGAAAAAAATTCTTTATTTTTCAACGATTTCCAAGCTTGGGCTCACGGACCTGTTTCTCTTGAACTTTACCGTCACACTATGAAATACGATCAACCTTTTCCTAAAGATTTTCAATTGACTGATCAAAATCCTGATCTTTTATTAGACGAAAAACAAAAAGAAACATTGCAATATATTTTAAAAAAATATGGTCGTAAGACGACAGCTAAATTAGTGGAAATCACTCATCAAAATGGTTCTCCTTGGGATCTTTCTTATTTCAGCGTGGATTGGGATTTAAACCGTATTTCTAACGAAACGATTGTTCTTTCTTATGCCAATTTGAAAAAACCTTTATAAAAATGTATAAAATAACAGAAGTTAAATATTTTGATGAAGAAGCGGACAAAATGAATATCATTTTACATAAAGCGAAATTTTTAAAAATGGATTTTGCTAAAATAAAAATCACTTTAGAAAATTTTTTCGATAACCGTTCTTTAGCAGAAATCAAATTATCTGAATCTCATGGTAATAAAAAAAAGATCACTATCCAACAATTAAATATTAACCCTTTAGATAAATTCCGTCATTTTAAATTTAAATTAAAAAATTTAATGTTTCATTTTCGTCTTTTTTATAAAATAAAAATTGATAAATCTCAACGTGTTTTTGGTTATTTTGAGAAAAATGTTTTTTATATTGTGGGTTATGACCCTTTTCACCAATTCAATTCTTATCAATCTATGGGAAAATTAAACCATAAATGTCATCAACAAATATATGATTTTTTACAAATCTCTCCTTTTTCTTCCCAAGAACAAAACAAACATTGGCGAAAAACTAAAAATTATCTCAAAAAGAAATGATTTTTATTGAAAAAAATACATTAGTAGACATGGATCCCCTCAACGAGAGGGATTTTTTTATTATAAAGTCTTTTTTGGAAAGGTAAAAACACCTTTATAATGGAGTTTTTTTCAATATTGGTCAAATGTTAAAGGATAATTTTTTTATCTAAAAGATCTTATATTGGCCTTTTTGCTTTGTTTTTTTTCTTAAAAATGTATTCTTTTTGCAAAAATAATTTGATTTTTCCTTTTTTATATGATACAATAATTTTAATAACAAAAAATTAGTAGATTGATGTTTCTTAAAAATCCTAATTTTTTGTTAGTCAATAGATGTTGAGATTGCTGGAAGATAATTTAATTTTTGTTTGTTTTTATAAATGTTAGTAAAAACCCAAAAAAGGAGAAGAAAAGAATATTATGGGATATGCGATAGAGATCAAAAATTTATACAAATCTTTTAATGAAAAACCTGTTTTAAGGGATATTAATTTAAAGATTAAGAATAAAGAAATTATCACCATTATTGGTCATTCTGGAAGTGGTAAATCTACTTTATTAAGAACCCTTAATTTACTGGAAAGACCTAATTCAGGTCAAATTTTAATTGATAACGAAAATATCGTTGATAAAAACGTTAATTTAGCTCAATTAAGAACTAAAGTAGGCATGATTTTCCAAAACTTTAATTTATTTCAAGAAAAAACTGTTTTAGAGAATTGTTGCTTAGCTCCAGTTAAGGTTTTAAAAATGGATAAAGAAGAAGCGAAAAAAAACGCTTTAAAACATTTAAAAGAAGTTGGTTTAGAAGATTTCGTGAACGCTGATGTCACTACTTTATCAGGAGGACAAAAACAAAAAGTCGCTATAGCAAGAGCTTTATGTATGAATCCCGAAATTCTTTTATTAGATGAACCTACTTCGGCTTTAGACCCAGAATCTTCCCAAGAGATAATGAAAATTTTAAAAAATTTATCTCAAACCAAAGAGATGACTTTAGTGATCGTAACTCATGAGATGAAATTCGCTCAAAAAGTTTCTCATAATATTTGTTTCATGGAAAATGGGCAAATTTTAGAACAAGGAACATCAAAAGAAATCTTTAACACTGATCGTTTCCCTAAAACACGTTCTTTCTTTGAAGAATTATAAGAATCAAATCTCTGGGTGATTTTTAAAAAAAATATTTCGTTAGTTTTTAAAAAAAGTATTAGATAATAATATTTAAAAATTTAATAAAAAAGAAATCAAAGGAAATAAAAAAATATGGAATCAGACATTAACATTATTAATATTAAAAATAATTATAATAAATTAAAGCAGGAAAATGAAATAGTATTCAAACCATTAATGGGATCTTCTTTGGTTTTTTGGTTAAGAAAAGATGGTTTATATCGATTATGAAAAGAAGAAATAACGTTCTTAATTTTTAATTAAAAATATTTCTTTCTGCAAAAGTAAATATTTTTTTAAAAAAACTTTTCTTTTTTAATATAATTGATTCTCTTAAATCATCTCCCACACTCAATCAACTCCATCTATTTTCTCATTGACAAAAAAAACAATACTTTTTTATTTTCACTAGAAAGAAAAAGACCGTAAAAATAGTTCTTTCTGGCTGTTTTAAGCTATTAAAACATTTTTTAATATCAATATATCAACAATGATTTGTATTCACCTTACTTCAACGTATTTTGATAGAAAAAAAGAAAATAAAAAAGGATATATCTTATGAAGACACAGTTTAGCGACTTTTTAAAACAGAATTATAAAAAATTATTATTTGCTTTAGTTTTTTTACCCTTATCAGTTTGGTTAAATTATATGGTTTTTGTTACCTTTCAGAAAAAAGGTGAAGCTGCAGAAGTTTCCCGCGAAGACACTTTAGTGTTTGGGACACATACTATTTTAGCTCCTTTCGCTTTTTCAGGTGGTGAAGAAGGTAAAGAACATGCTCCTAACGCTCTTAAAGCTCAAGGAGGCAAATATGCCAGTGGTTTTGACCCTCTTGTTGCTAAAAAAATAGCTGATTTAATGGGTAAGAAACTAGTAATTAAACATTATGGTTTCCCGGCTTTATTAGATACTCCTCAAACAGGTACAACTGACTTTGTTATGGGAGGGATGAATTCTAGCCCTGAAAGATTACAAGTAATGGACGCCGTTAATTACTATTCCCCTCCTGTAGGTTTTTTATTAAGAAAAGATGATGCAAGATTTAAAGATTATCAAAACGGTCAAACAGTACCGTATGATGTTTTTAAACAAATCGCTTTAGATGCTAAAAATCAAAACAAGCCTTTAAAATATACCACAATTACACGTTCTCTTTTCGATTTAAAAGATAAAGAACCGACCCAAAAACTTGAAGGTTTAAAGATAGAAGGTGGGAATCCTCGAGAAAGTGCTGCCGAATGTTCTGATTTAGTGCAAAATAAAGCTGCTGATATGTGTGTTTTTGAATATCCAGCTGCCAAATCTTTAGCAGACAGAAAACCTGATGCATTAAAAGTGGTTAAGTTAGAAGGCTTTGCTGTTGAACCTGTTTCTTTATTTCTTCAAAAAGAACGTCCAGACGGTTTGAAAGAAAAACTACAATTAGCTGTTAATCAAATTACCGAACAAGACAGAGAAGAGTTTTTCAAAAAAGCTTCTGAAGATGAAGCTAAAATGGCTGAATTAACTCAATCCGCTCCTAAAGAAAAAGCAAAAAATGTTTTTGTTGAAACAACGGTACAAGTCTTCAAAATATTACCATCATATTTCAAACCTTTAGTAATTTCTTTAACTTTAGCTGTTGATGGTTTATTATTAGGATTCTTTTTATCCTTATTCTTATTAGTCCTTAAATTATTTGGCGCAAGCAAAAACAGTTCTAACAAATGTGTTAAATACTTGAAAAAAGGTTTATTCACAACTGTAGATGCTTTAAATAACGCTTTAAAATCTGTTCCAATGATTATTCAAGTGTTATTGCTTTCTAAATTTTTAGTTCATAATTTCGATTTTTTCAAACACAACGCTTATTTAGGTTCTTTTTATACCGGTTTAATGTTATTAGTCGTTAATGCGGGAGCTAATTTATCCTCTCTTATGTTTAGAAATATCCAATATCTAGATAAAGGACAAATGGAAGCCGCTTCAGCCTTAGGAATGAATCAAAAACAAGTTTTCCAACACATTGTTTTTGAACAAACTTTTAAAAGAACTGTCCCTTCTATCTGGGAACAACTAATAATTAACTTAAAAGATACTGCTGTTTTTGGACTAATAAACGTTGCCAATTTAGTATTGAAAGCGCAAGAAGATACAGCTATTAGTTTTTCTATAACTGTTCCTTTCTTAGCGATCACTTTAATTTACCTAGTATTGGTTAATGTAGTTTACGTTCTTAACCGTAAAAACAATAAACTTAATTAATTGATTTTTACTATTTTTTAATACAAAAAAAGTCATCCTCAAAAAATGACTTTTTTCTTTTTTATTGGTTTAAATTATTTTGATTGGTTTATAATAAATAATAAGGTTAGAAAGAATTATATTATTAAAAAAGATGTTTTGTAAAGAAAATCTTTTTTTAATGGATGTGTTTCTTACTGTATTAATTTTTTTCTTCTTTTTATCGTTAAAAAGAGTTAAAACTAGTTTTATTATTCTAAAAATTTTTTAAAGCAATAAAAAAGAAAAATCATTTTTTTCTATTTACCCCCATTATCGCCTAACTTCATTAACTAATATTGAGACATGAGGAATCTAGGAAACGGAAAGAGGTTATATGAAAACAACGCCCTTTAGTCAATTTTTTAAAAAAAATTATCGTTTATTTTTATGGTTCTTAGTGGTTTTACCGATCTTATTAAGGCTGAATTATATGGTTTTTTATGTTTATTCGGACAAAACCAACCAAATAAAAAAAGGAGAAGATTTGGTTTTAGGAATGCATACGGTTTTCCCGCCTTTTGCTTTTAACGGGCATCCGGATTCTGAAGATAGCTTCCCGACCCAAGATGGTGAATATGCTAGTGGTTTTGATTCTTTATTGGCGAATAAAATAGCTGAAAAAATAGGCAAAAAACTAATCATTAAACATTATGGTTATCCCGCTATTTTAGACTCTATTCCTAATGAGTCAACTGATATTATCATGGGAGGAATGAATGCCACTAAGGAAAGATTAAAAACCATGGAAGCGGTAGAATATTATTCTCCAGCGGTAGGAGTTTTAATTAGAAAAGATGATCCACGTTTTAAAGATCTTAAAGGTGATACTGTTTCTAAAAAAGATTTCCAAAACATCGCTTTAAAAGCTGCTCGAGATAATAATCCTATCAAATATAGCACCATTACTCATAGTACTTTTGATTTGCCGAACGAGACGACAAGAACTTTACAAGAATGGCGTTTATTAGGAGGTGGTTTAGCAAGGGAAAATAGTACGGAATCATCTTTTTTAGTGAAAAATAAAAGCGCGGATATTTGTCTTTTTGATTATCCACCGATCAAGCTATTAAGCGATAATGATCAATCCTTTAAAGCTTTTAAATTAGAGGGTTTTACTATTCCACCGGTCGCTCTTTTTTTAAAAAAAGATCGCAATGATGGTCTAAAAGAAAAATTAATTCAAGCGGTTCAAGAAATCAATGAAAAAGAGAAAGAAGACTTATTGAATAAAGCTTTTCAAGATTTTGTGCATATTCAATCGCTTAGACAACAACCCCAAAATACTTTTGTCAAAATGTTCAAACAATTGCCTTTTTATCGTAAGGCTTTCATTATTTCTGTTACCTTAGCGTTAAATGGCTTATTTTTAGGCTTTTTTCTCTCATTATTAGTGTTATTGATGAAATTGTTTGCTTCTCATCAAAAAAACTCTCCTAAAGGAGTTATTTACGTTAAAAAAGCTTTATTAATGTTTATAGATGGGATAGATAATGCTTTAAAAGCTGTTCCGATGATTATTCAAGTGTTAATTGTTTCTAAAATATTAACCCACCAATTCGACTTTTTTCAAAAAGAACAGTTTTTAGCTACTTTTTATACCGCTTTATTATTATTAACCATTAATACGGCTTTTAATTTAGCCGCGATTATGTTTAGAAATATACGTTTTTTAGATCAAGGACAAATAGAAGGAGCTTATGCTTTGGGGATGAATAATAAACAAGTCTTTCAACATATTATTTTCGAACAAACATTCCAAAGAACTTATCCTTTTATTTGGGACCAATTAATCATTAATTTTAAAGATACAGCTGTTTTTGGTTTAATAGGGGTAGCTAATTTAGTTTATCAAGCTAACAAAGAAATAGCGATCACTTTTGACGGCATAACGCCTTTATTATTGATCAGTCTGATTTATTTATTCTTGGTTAATGTGGTTTATATACTTAACCGTAAACATCATCCTAAGAAAGCGTAACCAAGGGAAAATATTGAAACAATGATTTCTCTTTATTTTTTAAAAATAATTAAAAATAGGGAGTTTTAAAGATAAAGAGGGTTAAAAAAAGTAAAAAAAAATAGATAAACAATAAAGACATAAAGAAATGTCTTTATTGTTTAAATAGAGTTATTGAAAAAAATTAATTATAAATTAGTGTTAATAGTGTAATATTTTTGCATAGCGATTTTAGCTTCATTTTTAACATCAGTGGTTTTAATTAAATCCATAGCTTTTTGACTTCCAACCGCTTTATAAAAAGCAGGTGTTAATTCAGAATAATTAAAATCAAAAATAGTTTTTAATTGTTCGGTGGTAAAAGCTTGGATTTGTTCTTTTGATAATTGATTATAAGTTTGAGGTTTAACTTGAGAAAGACCTAAAGGAGGAATTAAAGGAAGGTTTTCAGGACTCATTTTAACAAAAGATTCATGATGATTAAAAAAATTATAAGGAATGTAATCTCCTAAAAATTTGGGAGAATATTGAGAAAGATATTGTAATTGTTCTTTGGTTAAAAAATGTGTTTTAGTTTTTAAAAGTACCCATTTCATTTTAGGAATGGTTTCGGGTAAGATATTTTTAACTTGTTCTTCATTTAAAATTTGTAAGAATTCATCATTTAAAAGAGGAAGTTGTTCTTGGGTTAAAAAAAATGGTTGACTTTGTGTTGTTTCGGAAGAAGGTTTATCAACATAAATAATTTGAGGTTCAGGCTTAACATTTTTAATATTTTGTTGTTCAACATGTAAATTATAAGCACTTGATATTAAAACAATAATAAAACCGCTTAGAATTAAAAGAATAACTATAAAAGGGATTAATTTATAATATCTATTGTTAAATTTGATTATTGACATATTTTTTTAATTATCTTTCTTTAAAATTTTGTTTTATATGTTATTAATTATAACATTGATAAGGAATTATTGTTTATCAACATATTTTATCACTTCCTTATCAACATAAACAATTTTATATTCAGTAGGAGGAAGATAATTTTTAATTCTAATTTTTATAAATAAAGGATAAAGAATATAAATAGAAAGACCTATTAAGATAGAAAAGATAATTAAATCTGTAATAGAGTTTTCATTGGGTTTAATGTTTTGAGAAATAATAAAATTCCTCCTTTCTTAAATTAATTAAATATTTTTGAACCGATAAATAAATAAAGGAAAAATAAGAATAAAGATAAAATAACAAAATACATTAAATAATTGTTGTCATCATATTCTTTCATTAATATTATTCCTCCTCTTTAACAATAACAATATTTTGGGGATCAGGCTGAGTTTGAGCAAACCAGAATAAATATATTAAAAATATAATTAAAACTTTATAAAGTTTAGTATATACATAAATTAAACATTTAAGGAAAACATTAGATAGTTTCCATAAATGATCCGAAAGTTTAAACATTAGTTTTAAAAAAAGATTAAAAAAATTAGTGAAAGAATTAATAATAAAAGAGAAAATATTAACAGCAGTTTTTACAGGAGCACCAGCATCAATTTTAAAAGTGAAAGCGGTAACAGAAGAAAGAGCTAAAAGACCTCCGCCAATAAAAGAAGAAAGAATTTCAGAATCAAAAATACCATAAATAATATTTTTTAAAACAGAAAAAACATCGGTGATAATATCAATAAAAAATTTAATAAACATTTTTAAAAAATCATATAAAGAAAAGAATAATTGAAAGATATAGATTTTATTTAAAGTGTTATATATAAAAGAATATATAAAAGTAATAGGAAAAGAGATAATTTTTAAAACATTAGGGAATAAACGCCATAAAGAGAGTTTTAAGCTAAAAAAATCAGTAGTTTCTAAAGAAAATAAAGAAACTATAAAAGTTTTAAAAAAATGATAAACATTAAGAATATTAAAGGATTCTAAACCATATTGGAATAAAGGAAAATAGGTATGGAAAAATTGTTTAAGGGTTGTAATAACCATTATTTATTTTTATGCCAGTCGTATTCATCTGTATCTATTAAAACGGGGTTATTTTTATTTTCCAATTGTTTTTTAAGATTAAGGTTTTCTTGTAACATTTGTTTAACTAATTCATCATTTTGAGCGGCTTTTTTTCTTTCAGCTTCTATTTCTTCAGTTTCAAAAATGTTTTCGGAAAATTGTATATCTCCGTTTTCTCCTAATTCTCTGATCATTTTATAGACAGAATCCCTATAAACGCCGGTATAGTTACCTAAATGAGCCATCTTTCTAAGTAAAAGAGTGTATTCTTTAACACTCATCTCACCCTCACCAATATAGATTTGGATTAAGTCCCTGAGCTCCTCGCGGTAGTCTTTTTTAAATTGAAGTTTTTTAATTCTTAAAACAACCCAAACAACGCTTAAAGTGATAGCAACGGAGGCGACAGCGGTAAAATAATCAGTTTGGATTAAATTATGTAAAACATCTTTTAAATCAAGCATTTTTAATAATCCTCATAATTCTCAAAATTGGAAGTTCTCAAAATACGTTTTTGTGAAATCAATTGATTATATCTATCATAAATAAAACGATGGACATCACCATTATTAAAATATTTAACTAATACTTTACCTCTAAAAATAGGTTGAAATTCGAAAACATCACCATTATTAAAATGTTGTTTATAAAGAAAGCCTTTTTTGTAATGATAAACATCGCCATTACTAAAAACGCGTTTTTGGATAACATCTTTTTTATAGTGTTCTTCGCACATTAAAGAGTTGTTTTTAAGTATTTCTATTTTAGTCATTAAATTTTGTTTAAAGCCTCCTTTTTGATTGGTTTTATTGGTTTAAAAGAATGGATTTTTTACACATTCGCAAGCCTTTAAAGAAAGCGTTAAAGGAGAAAAAAATATATATAAATAATTTTTAGAAAAGTAAAGATCTCTATTTAAAGGCTTGTTAATGTGTAAAAAGATATTTAAAGAGATAAATATAAGTTTAAATCGTAAAAAGATAATAAAAGTAAAAAAAAGAAAGAAGAAAAGAAATAATTGAAAGAAAGAGGTTTATTAAAAGGATTTTCAAAATATTTATATTTTAAATAAAAAAATAAGAATTGAAAGAATATAAGAAAGATGAAAAGGATTTTAATAAGAGTTAAATAGGTCATAAATAAATATCTAAATATTTAGAAGTGATTAAATTAATATCTCTTTCAATAGATTTATTAAAATAATTGTCAAAAAAGTTTTTATGAATAACTTTATTGCGTTGTAAAACATCAACGAATTCTCTTTTAAGTTGTAAAGCATAAGCTTTATCTATATTAATTTTTTGTTGAAAAAATTGAGTATAGACAAAAATAGAAAAGATACCACCGACAAAGAAAGAAAGAAAAAGATCGGTAAAATTAGTTTTCATATGATTATTCCTTTCTTGTCAATATTTCAACTTCTTTTTTAGCATTTTCTTTCATTTCTTTAAGTTTTGATAATATTTTAAGATATATGAAAAAACCAAAAGAACCCCAGAAAAACCAAAAAACAAGATTAAAATATAAAAACATTAATAAAAATGAAGCATCAGCAGGAGGAGCAGAATATAAAACAGCACCAACTAAACCAACATAAAAGAATGAGAAAAAAAGAAAGAAAAAAGAAAGATAAAGGCGGTGTTTTTTTGTTAAGATTTGTAATTCTTGATAATTTTTAAACATAGTTAAATTCCTTTTATTTTATTTATTTTAAATGATTATGAGAATGAATTTTTATTTTTAAATATTAAAAAGATATGAAAGAAACCATAAAGAGAAAGTAATAGGAAGAGAAATGATAGAAATCGTTAAAAGATATGAAACAGTTTTATTTTTAATGTTTTTGAATAACATAATATTTTATTTCCTTTATATTTTTATTTTTTTTATTTAGAAATGTTGAAATCAGAAGGCAAAAGAGAGATTTTTTTTAAAAAAACAAAAGCATCGTAAACATCTGTAACTTTTAAATTTTTAATAATATTTTTAATATGTAAAACACCGCCTAAACGGACTTTATCATTTTTTTTATATTTTTGATATATTTCATCAGCTAAAGAACCGTAAGAAACAATTTTAATTATATTACCACGATTAAAAACAAAATAATATAATTCAAAAGTATAAACTTTTAAAGGAATATCATCAAGAAAAAAAAGAGATTCTTTTATATCCGAATAAATTAAACCAGTTAAATAGACTTTACTATATAAATGAGATTCTTGAAGAAAATTATTTATTCTAATTTGGTTTTGTTCGTCATTTTGTTTTTGCTCTTGTTTTGAAATAGATAAAAAATTTTCAAACATGATTAAAAACGTCGTCAACAACTATTTTATTTTTATTTTCTATTTGTTTGATTTGCATGATTTTACCTTTTTTATTTGATTTTTTAATGGATTTAAAAATGATATAAATGATTAAGATAAACATTTTTCACCTATCTTTTAATATGCGAATATTTTTTAATTGAAAAAATATTTCTAAATAAAACGAGTTTATAAAACTCGTTTTATTTTTGTAAAAAAACTTTTATTTATTTTCATTCATAAAAGCTTCATAAAGTTGTTGATCTACACTTTTAGAAGAGGATTTTTTAGAAGAAGCAGCTTTTTGTTTTTTCTTATATTCTTCATAAGAAGTTTTTCTTTTGGCTTTAGCAATAGCAACCTGTACAGGAGTGCGAAGAGTCAAAGAACCTAAACCGTCAACATATAAAACCTTAGAATTTTTATTATCATAAATCTTGGTTTTTTTAGAACCATATTTTTTAGAAATTTCTTTTAAATGATTTCTATCCATTTAATAAAACCTATTTTTTTAAATTTAAAAAAGCATAATACATTTGCATATAATGCGTTCTTAAAATTAAATACCTTTCATTAATTTGTCCATTTTCATTTAAAACCTCATGCTTAAAATGATGGAGTAAAAAGTTATCAACATTACGAGACTCATTATTTTCAGAATTGTTAAAATATTCTAAAAATAATCTGTCTCTTTCTTTCCATGTTAATTTTTTGTTAGATTCTGAATTTGATAAAGATAAATTATATGTTTGATTATTCATTAATTTTAATTTCCTTTTATTTAATTTGCTTTATTAAAATAGATAAAAATTATCTATTTGAAGTATTAGAATTGTTTTGAGTTGTTTGAGTAGTTTCACGAGTGTTTAACCACTTAACTTTTTCTTTATTAGGATGTACAACACCTAAATAATATAAAGCTACAACTGTTAAAGAGCCGACGCCCATCATAGTTAAAAAACTTCTTAAAGTCATAAAATGAACTCCTTTTTATTTATTTTTATAGTAAAAAAATTATCCTAATTTAACATAACCTTTATGAGCGTACCAAACCATTAAAGGAATAACAACACCTAAAGAAGGAACAACCCATCTAATAACAAAAGTTGTTATTTTACTTTGTTTTTCTTTTTCGTAAGACATTACATAATCTCCTTTTTATTAATTTTTAAATAATATAAAAATAAATAAAATAATTAATGTTCATTAATCACCGTTCATTATTCACCGGTCTTTTTC
>NZ_JABUOH010000018.1 GCF_013391955.1 Candidatus Phytoplasma pruni | reverse complement strand
CTAGCTTTGCCCCTTGAATAAATTTATAAATTAAATAACTAGAAAAAAGCAAAAAAAGAATTATAATCTTAAAAAGGATTATATTTTTGTTTTTGTTCATCATGTTGCGTTTTTTAAAAACCATTTCTATTTTGTATTGTTTTTTATCAAAAAATTGTATAAAATATTGTTTAGTGGAAGATTTTTAATAGGAAGAAATTTTGTTGTCAGTATAAAATTTTTCTCTCTTTTTGCTTTTAAGATCAATAAAATTTGTTAAAATACAATGTAAATGTTTTTATAAAAATTTTATTTATTGACCAAAATTATAAAAGACAACATAAAACGAAGGAATGTAGAATGAAAATTAAAACAGTTAGATTGTTTGACAAAGACCACAAAATCAATAAAGAAACTTGGGATAAAATATTTCAAGACATACGTTTCACTCCTTCTTCTTTTGACTTGCAACCATGGCGTTTTTTCGTCATAGAAAGTCAAGAAAACAAAAATAAATTAAAAACTTGTTTAAAAGGTAATTTAACCCAATTGGAAACTAGTTCAGCTATGGTTTTGTTGTTTGGAGACCTAAATAAAGCTAAAAATAGCGAATATATTTATCAACAAAAATGGTTAAATAACGAAATCTCTCTGGAAAGAAAAGAATTCGTGTTAAAACAAATTAAAGAAAATTATTCTTCTATGCAAGAGAACAAATTGCATAATGAATTATTTTTAGAAGGAGGCATTGTAGGTCTTAATTTTGTGGCTACTTTGCAAAAGTTTGGTTATAACGGAGGTTTTATCGGAGGCTGCAAATTTGACCAAGTAAACGAACTTTTTGCTATTCCTCGCAATTATTTACCTCTTATTTTAATATCCGTAGGAAAAGAAAAAATAGTTCCTGAGGAAGAAAAAGGCCAAAAAAAAACACCTTTTAAATTAAAGCCTGAAGATTTCGTTAATTTTTTATAATTAATCAGATGGAAAAATATTTCCTAATAACATTTGGGAAATATTTTTTATCATATTAACTTAAAAACATATTTTTTATC
>NZ_JABUOH010000017.1 GCF_013391955.1 Candidatus Phytoplasma pruni | reverse complement strand
ATAAAAAATATGTTTTTTTGTTTTTAATGTTTATTAGGCTAGATTATTTATAAAAAAACTTCAGAAAATCAATTTAATGATCTTTATTATTTCTTTTGGTGGAGATGAGGGGATTCGAACCCCTGTGCAAAGTTAACTTGTTTTATTCATTCTACATATTTATTTTGTTTTTCAAAAACAAACAAAAGTTATATAAAATGGAAAGTATTTCTTTTAAAAAAAAGAAATAGTTTAATAATTTATATGATTATAAAAAGAAAAAAATAATTATATTGAAGAAAATAATGAAACCGGTTTAAAAGATAAACTCAGTTTTACAGAAGAATAAAAAATGATTAATAAAAAGTGTTCTTTAAAAAAAGCTTTTTAAAGAAAAAATTTATAAACCGTTTTTAGATTAACAAGAAGCAGTTGCTCTTGTTAATTGTGGAGCGTAACCTAAACCGTTATAAGTTGTTGATTCGCTTTCGTAATTATCTTGTGTATTGCCGTTTATTTATGACCTCGAGCGTTTTTACTTGCGTAACCAAGATATGATAAATAAAACTCATTAACCATGTCGAAACCAAAAACATCCCCATTTATATTTTATATGAAAAAAATAGAAAAAAGAAGACAAAAACGAAAAATCTTCTTTTTTCTATTTAAATAAGTTTTTGACGCTATAAAGAGGTTGATTTAATGATTATCAATTATCTTTATAATACATTCTAATTAATTGTATAGTATCCATCACAAGTGAGACGATGATTGAAAATATTTCAGAAAAACTCAAAAATAATAAATTAATAATTAAATACTCATGTTTTTTCTCAATTTTATCTTCTATGAAGCGATCTAATTGATCTAAAGTATTAACCCACAGTAAAGACATCACTATAAGACCAAAAACATCAATTATCATTCCTACTACGATCATTAAAGTAGTGCATAAAAGGTTATATGTACGGTCAACATAATGTAAATAATAATAAAAACTAATAATGCTGATGGACCAATATATCGCAAAAATGAGTTTCAAAAAGAAACGAAAATCGTCATTAACTTTTATTTTTTGACGTTTATACAAAAAAGTCATAAAAAATAAAATGAAAATTGTTAGCGAAGTTGGTATAACGAATAAGAAAAAAAACAAATCAAGAAAACTTAAACATTCAATTGTTTGAAACATTCCTATCAAAATCCCAGTTAAAGAACCTGCAGCTATAACATAAAGCCAATGAACAAACCTTAAAATAGATGGTATAAAGTGAAAGCTTATTCCGTACTTAATGAGATCGATTGTTTGGACTCCTATTCAAAAAAATCAACAAATAACTAACTAAA
>NZ_JABUOH010000016.1 GCF_013391955.1 Candidatus Phytoplasma pruni | reverse complement strand
TTTGCAAGATTTTGAGATATTTTTCATGTAAAAAATAAAAAGACTCTACAAGAAGAAATAGAGTCTGGGATTAATAGCGTTTGGTTTCTTTGATTGAGTAGCAAAGCTTACAGGCGTTTGATTTGGTGTTTTTTTACAGTATTAATGAAAAGTCGGTTTTAGATGATTTAAGGCGTTGTGAGGGTCATACACATCGTTGTCCGTATTGTATAAAACGTATGCTCTTAAGGTGTATAAATCATCAGTAGTAGCGAGATCTAAATTTTTAATGAAGTTGGTGAAATCTGATAATTGATAAGAAATGTCGATTAGGTCTTTTTCAGTTGGTTTTTTCTTTGGTCCTGAAATGATGGTTTTTTGAATTAAAGAAGGGTTGAAAGTTGGTTCGCCGTTGGTTTTGGCTTTTTGGAGATGTTGTTGGATTGCTTGGTAACATTGAGGAACCGCTTCTTCTTGGTATTGTTTAGCTTTTTTAGAGTGTTCTTGCATTTCGTTGTTAAAACGTTCAGAATCAGCAAGCAATCCTCGGATGTGAACGTTATTCTCAGAAATTTTGGAACGCGTTTGTTGAATGAATTCGTTGGCTTGTTTAATAAAAGCTTTAGCTTTTATAGCTTGTTGCAATTCTGGTATTTGTTTCACCAAATCCACTCGTTCTAAAGCCGAATCTAAGTTGTATCGGTTTGTTGACGATTTCGATCGAATTTTTTCTTCTAAATTTTGAATATCATTTTTAGCGGGAAGGGCAGAATCAGTAGCCTTTTGGATTTGTTCTTCATTGCGTTGATTAGAAGAGCGTATTTTTTGGACAATATCATTAACTTGTTTTATGTTATCGCGTAATCTTTGCACTTCGGCGTTTGCCAAAAGACCTTTTTCAGCCCAATATTCGGTTTTAAGATAAGTTTGTTGTGCTTTAGCGACATTAGGCAAATATGAATTAAAACGGGCAATAATTAAACTTAACCAATCAAATTCTAAGTCTAAATTTTTAGTGATAAAACGAATATAAGGGGTTTTGCCTTTATAAGATTCGTCATTGATTATAGTTTGAATGTCAATATTTTCGGTAGTATTAAAACAAGAATCACTTTTGTTCCAAAAACCGTTTTCGCCTTGAATATCTTTAGTTAATGATTCGATGGTGTTATATGGTTGGTTAGTTTGGATAAGTTGATAATTCGCTTGAGAAACAGGCCATCCGTATTTCATTTTAACTTTTTGTTGTTCATTAAATTCTAAATTAAATAAATTTTCACGACCGGTGTTCCATTTAAGAGGGAAGGCATTTAGTTTGTATTTATCGATCATATTTTGAAAGTCTGTACGGTTAAAGAAATTTTCTCTACCGCGGATGTCTTTTTGGGTCGGTTCCATATTATCAAAAAAACGGTATTCTCTGATGGTGTTGCCATCTTGATCTTGATAGGTTAGATAAGGGGTAAGGTTAATTTTGTCGGAGTTAGGATCGCCAGGGCGTGGGTTTTGGGTTGTGTCGTCGTTGATGGCTTCGAAGGTTTGTTGTTGAGTGGAATTAATGATGGTTTGGTCGTTGTGGGTTAATTCGTGCTGATTGGCTTGGATGGGGATGGAGGATTTTTCTGTTTTGGTGGTGAGAAAATAAGGGATTAAATTGTAGGCGGTGATGATGATGACGGATAAGAGGGTGATGGATAGGATAGCGAAAAGGGTGAATTTTTTGGGGGATGTTTTGAGATATTGTTTGAGGCGGGACACGGTTTTGTTTCTCCTTTGGGTTTGTTTTATTTGTTTGACATTGT
>NZ_JABUOH010000015.1 GCF_013391955.1 Candidatus Phytoplasma pruni | reverse complement strand
TAATATCTACTTTGAGTTGGATTTCCATTATCATCATATACCTTATCCCAAGATGATGTCCAATTCGCTACCGGGTTGCCTTGTGCATCGACCCCTGTATAGCGTCTTTGTTGAGTTGGTTTTCCATTAACATCATATTGAGCATCCCAAGTATCATATGAATTCCATTTTACTATCGGTTTGCCTTGTTCATCGATTCCTGTATAACTTCTTTTTTGAGTTTGTTTCCCATTCTTATCATATTGAGCGTCC
Source organism: Candidatus Phytoplasma pruni (assembly GCF_013391955.1). Taxonomy (GTDB): domain Bacteria; phylum Bacillota_I; class Bacilli_A; order Acholeplasmatales; family Acholeplasmataceae; genus Phytoplasma. The sequence goes on along the minus strand of NZ_JABUOH010000015.1, from coordinate 1,930 downwards.
CAAGTATCATATGAATTCCATTTGACTATCGGTTTGCCATCATTATCAACTCCTGTATAACCTCTTTTTTGCATGTGTATTCCATTTTCTGTTGTTTCAACAGTAAAACAATCTAATAATTTTGTTTTTAATTTGTTTTCTAATTCATTTGGTTGTGAATTAGGTTGTTTTTTCAATTCCTTTAAAATTTCTTCTTTTAATTTTTCATCTGTTACTTCTTTAACAGGAATGCCTTTTTGCTTTCGATAATCTTTAAGATTTGTTAAAACTCGTTGAATTAACGGTTCTTGTTTTTCTGTTTTTTTATCTTTAACTAATTTTTGACCCACTAAGGTTAATTCATGCAAAGAAGAGTGAGGTTTATTGTTTTGTTGCGTTTGAATTGCGTTTATTAATTGATCATTACTTGCATCTTGTTCTGTTATATTTTGTTGAGTTCTATATTCTTTAGCGCCTGTTAAAGCTTTTTCTCTTAAAGTATTTCTTTCTTTTTTTCTATTATCTACTAATGTTTTAGCTACTTGAGTTAACACTTCTAAGGTTGAAGTAGGTTCGTTATTTTGTTGCGTTTGTATTGTTTCTCTTAAAGTTTGATCACTTAATTCTTCAGTTGTTATATGTTGTTCTTGTCTATATGTTTGAGAATTAGAAAAAGCTTGATCTCTTAAATTAGTTCTCTCTGTTGTTCTATTGTCTACTAATGTTTTAGCTACTTGAGTTAAATCTTCTAAGGTTGAATTAGGTTCGTTATTTTGTTGATTTTGAATTGTGTTGATTAATTGTTCATCACTTACTTCTTCGGTGTTTATATTTTGTTCTTGTCTATATTTTTTAGATTTGGATAAAGCTGTTTCTCTTAAAGTAGTTCTTTCTGTTGTTCTATTATCTACTAATGTTTTAGCCACTTGAGTTAAATCTTCTAAGGTTGAAGTAGGTTCGTTATTTTGTTGATTTTGAATTGTGTTGATTAATTGTTCATCACTTACTTCTTCGGTGTTTATATTTTGCTCTTGCCTATATGTTTTAGATTTGGATAAAGCTGTTTCTCTTAAAGTAGTTCTTTCTGTTGTTCTATTGTCTACTATATTATCTACTAATGTTTTAGCTACTTGAGTTAATTCTTCCATTGTTGAAGCAGGTTCATTATTTTGTTTAGTTCGAATTATGTTTGTTAATTGTTCATCACTTATTTCTTCAGTCGTTATATTTTGTTGTTGCCTATATGTTTGAGCAAGCGTTAAAGCTTTTTCAACTTTCTTATCATCTACTAATGTTTTAGCCACTTGTTTTAATCCGTCTAAGTTTGAAGTAGGATTTTCTGTTTGTTTGGTTTCAATCGCGGTTTTTAATTGTTCATCGCTTACTTCTTCGGTTTTTATATTTTGTTCTTGTCTATATGTTTGAGCATCTGTTAAAGCTTCATCTTTTAAATTAGTTCTTTCTGTTTTTCTTTTATCTACTAATTGTTTAGCCGCTTCAATTAACATATCTAAGGTTGAAGCAGGCGTTTCTGTTTGTTTCGCTTGAATCGTATCGCTTAAATCTTGTTCACTTACTTCTTCATTTGTTATACTTTGTTGCCCTCTATATGTTTGAGAATTAGAAAAAGCTTGTTCTCTTAAATTAGCTCTTTCTGTTATTCTTTTATTTACTAATGTTTTAGCTACTCGAGTTAACACGTCTAAGGTTGAAGTAGGTGTTTGTGTTTGTTGATTTTGAATCGCGTCTCTTAAATTTTGATCACTTACTTCTTCAGTTGTTATATTTTGTTGTGTTCTATATGTTTGAGCATCTGTTAAGGCTTGATCTCTTAAATTTTTTCTCTCTGTTAATCTATCATCTACTAATTGTTTAGCTTCTTGAGTTAATTCTTCTAAGGTTGAAGTAGGTGTTTTGATTTGTTTCGCTTTAATCGCGTCTTTTAAAAATT
>NZ_JABUOH010000014.1 GCF_013391955.1 Candidatus Phytoplasma pruni | reverse complement strand
GGATGAGAATGAGGGGGTAAGATGTTTAATTTTTTTAATAAGACATGCATGGAAAAATCTTGGCGTATTTTGTTTGCTTTTTGAGAATTCATTGATTGAGTTTCCTTTCTTTTGGGGTTGAATGTGGGGATGCCGGGGCGTGGGGTGTGGTGGGCGGTTGTTGATTTATTGGAGGTTGGTGATTTGGTTGGATGGTGTGGGTTGATGATTTTATTGAAATGAAAAAGACCCCGAGGGATGGGGTCTGGGGGGTTAATGATTATTTTTTGGCGATAAAAAAAAGACTCTCGGGGAGAGTCTTGGTTTTTTAAATAATGTTTAAATTATTTTTTTGCAATTAATTCAATAATTGGATTCATTGGGTTGTTTCAACGATAAAAAAGTATCTAAAATAGCTTTTATTTTATTAATAAATATCGTGATTAGGATCAAAGCCAAGAATATAAAAAACATAATTGATTTTTATACCTAATAAACGACTTTGTTCGGTAGTTTTTAATTGATGAATTGCGTTCCCTTCAGCAAATTCTATAATTTTTTGAAAACCAGCTTGAATAAGTTTGATATTTGGAACTTCATGAAAACGCAAATTACTTTTTTCAACATCTATAAAAGATGAATGTTGGATTGCTTTATCTAGCGGATAAAGTACATCATCAAAAAATTTTTTAATTTTAAAACGTTTGAAATATTTGAAAGGATCGTGTTTTTTAACAAAAGAATAACGAAATTTTGGTTGCGTTTTCATTGTTATTAATTGATTTTTTGTAATTTATTTTTAAAATATTTTAATATTGTTTCGTCTGAAATGACATTTTTAGACCAATCATCATTATTATCCCAACTTATTTGCCAAGGTTTTTCTTGATGATTTAATGTTGATAATTCATCGCCAGTTTTGTCGCCGTATTTCTGGATAATTGTGTCGATGATTTTTCGAGATTCTTTTGTTAAATTTTCTGTATTGCCTTTGGGGGTGGTTTTAGTTATTGGTTGCCATGTATTATGTTTGAATTCGTTATATAATTGTGGAAAAACAGCACCATGTAGCCAAGCTTCGATTTTTTCATTCGTAAAGATGGGATTTTGTTTTTCGACTAAATGTTTTGCATAGACATAATAAACCATTTTTTGTAATTTCATGTTTGTGATGGGATGGGGAGTGTTTTGGATGATATAATTGGTAACATCAAAAATACTAATTTTTGGGTTGGTTTTTTTTATTCTTGAATTGAGTGTTTTTGTTAACATGTTGTTTTCTCCTTTTTTGTTTGATTTATTTAATATTATTATATATTAATTTTTGGTTTTTTTGACAATAAATGGGTGGATTTTTTTGTTGTGTTTGATTGTTTGTTGACATTGTGGAAACGCCTGAACGTGGTGTGTGTATTTTTGGGTTATTTAAAGGAAAAGACCCCGGGGGGCGGGGTCTGGTTGAGGATGGGGGGTTGGTTAATTGTTGTTGGTATCATTTTCCACATAACCTAATTCTTGGAAAGATTGAATGTCAGTTTCAAAAAGATAGACTAGGACTTTTTTAGTGCCGGAGCGGTTTTTTTGGATGTTGACTTCGATGAATTCGTGGTTGTCTTCTTTTTGGTGGTGGGCGAAATTATTGATTAATTGAGTATCATAGGGGTTATAACAGTTAACTTCTTTTTCTTTTGTTTTTTGTAAGTCCCAATGGGGTTGCCATTTTGACATAGTGAGAACGATGTCGGAATTGGTTTCTATTCCTCCGCTGCCTTTTAGAGAAGCGACGTTGGGAGTGTGTTGGGTTCCTGGTTTGTATGAATCACGGGAGAATTGGGATAAAATGATGACTACGATTTTTAATTCTTGGGCCATGTTTTTTAAACTTGTCATGATTTCGTCTATTGCTAAACGGTCGTTATCTTGGTATTGGATAGATTTGGTGATTTGTAAGTGATCCAAAATGACGATATCGATTTTGTTATTTAATTTCAATTTGTATAATAAATTTTTGATATAGGTGAGGGAATGAGACTTTTCGTAACTGAACGTGAGGTTTAGTTGGCTGAAATGCGTTTGAGCGAGTTTCATTTTGTGTTCGTATTCTGTTTGGGTGATGTTATTGAAATCTTTTTCTAAAATAGTGTGTAAGGGGATTTTGGTTTCCTGAGCGCTTAATCTGGTGATGTTTTCGTCTGCTCCCATTTCAAAAGAGAATACTAACACGTGGGGGTAGTCCTGGGTTTCTTTGACTTTGACACGGGACAGGTCGTTGATTAAATGATACGTGAAAGCGGTTTTACCTAATCCTGTGGATCCACCGATGGTGATGACTTGTCCGCGTTTGAAGCCCTTAGTTGCGCGATTTAATGTTTTAAAATTGTCGGATAAATGGAAGTATTCTTCTTCTATTTTGGCTTTTGCTTCTGCGGATGCATCAAATATTTCGGGGAACTGTTGAGCCATTTCGCCGACCGTCATGAGGGACTTGTCCTCATCGTTGGGTAGGGAGAAGACGAATTCTTTGAGTTTTTTGAAGATATTATCGTAGTATTGTTCTTTTTGATGAGGGTCGGCGTTTTCGTGTGTTGGTCGGGTGTATTCGATTAATTTTTTGAAAAGTTGTTCTTTGGTGGAGATGTTTTGGAGCTTATCGATGAATTGCATTGATTTGGGATGGAGGTTTTCGTCGGTTAAATACGTGAAATCATCGTTATAAAATGAATCATCGGGGAAATTGTTAATGATGTATTTTTTGATTTCATCCACCATTTCTTCTCTGTTTTGGAATAATTTGAAGGGATTGTTAGCTAAGGAATCATTGATGAAAAGATGTTCGGTGGCGTTGAATATTTTTTGGTTTTTGTCGCTTAATAGGGGTTTAGATTTTATTAAAGAACTGAATAATTGGAGTTTTTCTAGATCTTTTTGTTGGATAAGGGTGATTAATTGGTGTAAGGCTTGTTGTTCGGGATTTAAAATGGACATTTGTTGTTTTCTCCTTTGATTTGGGGGTTTGATTTATTGTTGGGGGTTGATTTTTTGCCTGAGCGTGGTGATTATATGTTGGATTTTGTGGATTGATATAATTCGAGGGATTTTTTGTGTGATTGTTGGGCACGTTGATAGTCTTGTTGAATTTGTTGTTTTTCTTCGGTGTTGAAATGTGAGAGGTAGTAAATTTGTAGATCGCCGGATTGGAAATCGTATTCTTCGCGAAACCAAATAGTGCCGTTGGGTTTGTAGTAGGTGGTTGCGATGGGAATGCCGGTTTGAGGGTCGTAGTCGGAGATAGAGTAGAGGGAGCTGTTGGCTTCATAGGTAAATTCTTTGGTTATTTTGTTAGTTGTGGGGTTGTAGTGGGCAATATAGTCGATGGAACTGTTGGGGTGGTGGTAGGTTGTTTTTATTTTTCGGTTGTTTTTATTATATACGGTGAGGGTTTTGTAGCCATTTTTGTCGATGTGGGTGGTGGTTTTGTTGTTGGGGGTTGAGTTTTCTGCCTGAGCGTTGTTGTTATGATTGTTTGTCATTTTTTGTTTTCTCCTTTGATTTTGGTTTTTATTTTATTTGTTGTGTTGATTGCCGGAGCGTGTGTGTGTTATATGTGTTTTTGTTGGTTTTAGGGATTGATATAATTGGAGGGCGAGTTGTTGCTCTTGGAGAGTGGTTTGATATTCTTGGAAGGCGGAGTGTTGTATTTTTTGGGCGTGTTGTTTTTCTGCGGGGGTTGTTTGAGAGAAATAAAGGGTACAGATACGTTCTTCCCAAGGGGTTTTAGGATTGAATTTTTCGATGCAGTAGAGGAAACCGTCGGGATTATACCAAGTAGTTTTGGCAAGATTGTGGGTTTGAGGATCATGTTCGTTGATGTAGTTGAGAGAATTGTTGGAGTTGTAATAAATGGAATTGATTTTTTTGCCAGAATTCGGGTCGTAGTTGACGATAGATTGAATGGCGCCGTCAGTGCGGTAGGTGATGTATTTGGTTTCATGGTTGGTGATGGGATCGTAGTGGGTGATGATTTGAACGGCGCCATTGGGGTGATAAGAAGTTAATTTGGATATGTTGCCGGTGATGGGGTTGTGTTCTTCGATGAAACCGATGGTGCCGTTGGGTTTGTAGTGGGTTTCTTTGATTTTTTGTTTGTTGGCGTTGTAGGTAGTGATGATGCAAAAACCGAACGAGTCGGTGTGGGTTGTGGACTTTGGTGTATCGTAATTTTGGTTATTGGTTGTCATTTTTTTCTCCTTTTTTGTTTGTTTTTTTTGGGTTGTTGTGTTTATTTGCCGGAGCGTGTGTGTTGGTGTGGGTTGATTTGATGTGGGGGTGGTGTTAATAGTGGGTGGTGCGGGATTGGGGGTCGTGTTTTTTGGGATTGTAGATAATGATGTAATCAATTGTTTTTCCGTCGGGGAGATAGTGGATGGATTTGGTTTCTTTTTCGGTTTGAGGATCGTAGTCGCGGATCATTTCGAGAGAACCGTCGGAACGGCGGATGGTGCGTTTGATTACGTTGTCGGTTTGGGGGTTGTAGTCTTCGGTTAAGCATCCGCCGTCGAAGTCATAGGAGGTGTATTTTATTCTGTTTTCGGTGATGGGGTCGTATTCCCAGATATCTTCAACGGAGCCGGCGGAGTAGTAGTTGATTTCTTTGGTTTTGTTTCCTGTTTGGGGGTCGTATTCTTGGATGAAGTATAGGTAGTAATTGTTTTCATTGTCGAAATCAGGGGGATTGAAATGAGATGAATAATGTGTTCTTTTGATGATTTGATCTAAATGGTTGTATTCGGTGATGACTTTGTTTTTGAGTCTGTTGATGTGGGTGGTTGTTCTGTTGTTGGGGGTTGATTGTTCTGCCTGAACGTGTGATTTGTGGTTGTTTGTCATTTATTGTTTTCTCCTTTGGTTTTTGTTTTTTGTTGGATGTTATTTTTTGTTTTGGGTGGAGTGGTATTCTTGGAGGGCGAGCTGGCGGGTTTTTTCGGCGGTGATTTTTTCTTCGATGGAGATGTTTGAGGGGTAGCGGGTGCCGTTGTATTTACCTAGGGAATCGAAGTCGGCGATATAGTGAAGGGAGCCGTTGGGGTGGTAAGAGGTTTGTTTAGTGTAATGATTGTTTTGGGGGTTGTATTCATTGATGTAGTTGATGGTGTCGTCGAGGTTGTAAGTAGTGGTTTTGGTGCGGTTGCCGGTTTGGGGGTGGTAGTCTTTGATGCGGCGAATGGAGCCTTTGGAGCGGGAGTAGTAGGTTTCTTTGATGAGTTTGTTGGTGATGGGGTCGTAGTCTTCGATGCAGGCGAGAATACCGCCAGACCCATAATAAGTGTTTTTGGTGTTTTTGTGGGATATGGGGTCGTAGTCTTTGATGTGGTT
>NZ_JABUOH010000013.1 GCF_013391955.1 Candidatus Phytoplasma pruni | reverse complement strand
TAAAAGCTTGGATTTGTTCTTTTGATAATTGATTATAAGTTTGAGGTTTAACTTGAGAAAGACCTAAAGGAGGAATTAAAGGAAGGCTTTCAGGACTCATTTTAACAAAAGATTCATGATGATTAAAAAAATTATAAGGAGTGTAATCTCCTAAAAATTTGGGAGAATATTGAGAAAGATATTGTAATTGTTCTTTGGTTAAAAAATGTGTTTTAGTTTTTAAAAGTTCCCATTTCATTTTAGGAATGGTTTCGGGTAAGATATTTTTAACTTGTTCTTCATTTAAAATTTGTAAGAATTCATCATTTAAAAGAGGAAGTTGTTCTTGGGTTAAAAAAAATGGTTGACTTTGTGTTGTTTCGGAAGAAGGTTTAAAGTTTAAAAATTTATTTTTATGTTCTTGTTTTTCATTGTTAAATTGGTTATTTTGTTGTTTTAAAGCTTGGTTTTCATGAGAGAGACTAAAAGAATAAAAAACCATACAAAGAGTAGAAAGAGTTAAAATGGAAATAATAATAATGAATGAAACATTTCTATATTTTTTATTTTTAAATTTTTCTAATGACATATTTATTTTTCCTTTTCTTCTTTAAAATTTTATATTTTTTTATAAATATTCTTAATAATAACATATATATATATATATATAACGCTAAAAAGTGAAAAAAAACGATAAAAAAATTTTCTCACACTAATTGAGACATTGTTCCTCCTAAAATGAAAATAATTTTTTAACCCAAAAAAGACTCTTTTCTTAAAGAGTCTTTTTCTACCTTTTTAAAAAATAAATTTAATTATCATAAAACCTTGTAAAAAATTAAAAAAACCGTATAATAAAGGTAAGTTTAAACGAAAGAGAAAAAACCAAATGAAAAAAACCAATCCATTAACGTCAAAAAAAGTAATACTAATTTTAACCTTATTATCCTTCTTTGTAGCAATTATTTTTAGTGTTTATATGTTTGGAAATAACAATCCAGGAGAAAAATCTCCTTCAACAGAAGACAAGAATAACTCTCAAAAAGTGGATAAAAAGGTTATTGTGCCGCAAATAGGTTCACAAAAAGACGGTATTTCCGAAGTTAATGGTAATGGGAATGTTGGTAAAGGTTTATTTAAAGGAGCTTATTCCGAAAAAACACCGCAAAATGGTAATGGTGAAAATAAACCTGATAAATCTACAAATAAAGAAGCAAACGAAGTGACTGCTTCTTATAGAAATGATCCGGCATTCGGCAGTCCTAATAACGTTTATGATTCGCAATATGATCATTTTTACCATTTGGACACAGATGGTTATATTAAATTTGACGAACAAAAAGAGAAAAATAGCCATAAAAAAGTTAAAAATGTTTATTACCAAAAACATGCTGAATTAAATGAAAAAACTCACATGATTAACGGACTAATCGATAAAATTGAATATTATGATGCTAACGGACAAAACATAGAATCAAACACAATCCACAAATACGATAATAATCAAATTGTTTGGTATACTCAAACTTTCGAAGGAAGCAAGCAAGAAAAAAAACTCAATGAAGTTGACAATAAAGCCGGAACGATAACTACTTATGAATATGACAAACAAAAGAACATTAAAACAGAAAAATGCATAAAAGAAAGAGCAGCAACACAAGGAGTAGCAGAAAAAATCACACAATGGGTTAAAAAATATAATTTAACAACCGACAAAGAAATTGAATATACCGATTATTACGAAGGTAAAGAAAATTTTACCCGTATATTAGACACTTCAACAGAAAAAGCAAAAATAAAGAAACTTATTCAATTTAAACATGATAATGTGAACACAACTGACGACAAAAAAGAAACCGTAACTAGTTACGATAAAAACGATAGAATTGAAAAAATAGAATATTACAATTATTCTGAAAATAATCAAAAAAATGAGTTAAAAACATATGTTACATACGAATACGGCACTGAAGGACCTAAAACAAAAGAAACTCATTATTGGTCCGATAACACAGTCAAAGAAAAGATTGTATACAAATACGACGATAAAGGACGTAAAAAAGAAGAAACTCATTATTGGTCCGATCAAACAGTCAAAGACAAAATTAAATACGAATATGACACTCAAACAGGCAAAAAAACCCAAGAGACGCATTACTGGCCTCAAGCGACTGACAAAGTAAAAAATAAATACGAATACAACAAAGATACAGGCGAAATAGTTAAATATACTGAATATGAAAATAACGGTTCTACTGTAAAGCAAACATATCCATATCCGCCTAAAAAATAACCAGATCCTATTTATAGGATTTTTTTATCATCCTAAACTATTGTAAATCCTAAAAAAAGATATATAATAATCAATCAAAGAAAGGCTTTTTCATGAACTTAAAAAAATTAATCAAATCTAGACCATTTATCATCTCCACTCTTCTTACTTCCTTGATGTTATTATCTCTTTTTATTTGGTGCGTTTTAATCCATAGAATAACCATAGAAAAACCCATCAAAGAGACTTTAACAAAAGGCGAACAAAAACTTTCAGATGAAAAAGATTATCTAAAAGCCCTCCATCAATGGAAAGATCAATGCGATTTTAAACCTCATACCAAATACACAGCAAACGAAGTGAGAGAAAAATTAGGACGTTCCGATGGTAAAATATATACTAATTCGCAAGACTATAAAGGCATCGTCTTAAAAGGTATTATCATTGATGATGAGATAAAGCCTTCTGCTGACGGTTCCATCCAATATAAATATAAAAAAGGTTGGTTTTTAGATGATTGGTATTTCAACGATATTCTTGTCGGAACTACTGATGATGCTTTTTTACAATCCATCTATTCTTATGGATATTATAGCAATACTCCTCCGCCTCAACCGCCAACAACTGTTTCCTCATAAAAGACAAGCCTTTTAATTCCTTCATCTATCGAAACATCTATATAAATATCCAATAAATAAACAACAATAAAAAACACCATTAATCAATAAAAAAATCCTTTAATTTTTCATCCTTCTTATCAATTACCCAAAAGAAGGTTTATGAAAAAGAGGATTTTTTTCTTCCTTTTTAGGGGTATAAAACATTTTAAACCTTTTATAGGTGAAAAATATTTTTTTTATTTTGCTTTCCAATTGGTTAAATCTAAGTTATAATATAAGATAAATTTAAAGGATTATTTTTTAGTTTTCTCTTTTGGCAGGTTAGTGTTCTTTTCAGCTTTTTTAACCTTTTCTTCAAGATAAAATATAAAAGAAGACTTTTAATATTAGTTGGTTTTTTCTTTGGTCCGATAAAATACAAACGAAGGGGAAGTTAAGATGTTAAAATTAATTAATATATCTAAAACTTATAAAAATAAAAACACTATTTTGCATAATATTAATTTAACTTTACCGCATAAAGGGATGGTTTTTATTGTCGGTAAATCAGGGAGCGGTAAAACCACTTTAATGAATATTTTAGGTGGTTTGGATAATTATAATGAAGGCGAAATAATCTTTAAAAATAAATCTACTAAAAAATTTCGTCAAAAAGATTTTGACGCTTTTCGTAATTCTTCCGTGGGTTTTATTTTTCAAGATTATAGTTTATTACCGGAATTAAGTGTTTTTGAAAATATTAGTATTGCTTTAGAATTGCAAAGAAAAAAAGCTGATCCGCAGATGGTAGAAGATATCTTAACCAAAATAGGTTTAGATAATTTCGCTCATCGTAAAATTAATGAACTTTCCGGGGGACAAAAACAAAGAATATCTATTGCTCGTGCTTTAATCAAAAACCCGGAAATTATTATGGGCGATGAACCGACAGGCGCTTTAGATAGCAAAACCGGCAAACAAATTATCGAAATTTTAAAAAAATTATCCAAAGAGAAATTAATTATCATTGTTTCGCATGATTTGAATTTCGCTCATAAATACGCTGATAGGATTATTGAAATTAAAGACGGACAGATCATCAAAGACGAAATAAAAACTGTTTTAAATCCTGAAAACGAAGTTTTAGTTAATAATGAATATAAGCCTATTTATTCTTTTTTACCCTTTAAAAGGTCTTTTAAATTCGCTCTTAATGCTGTTAAACATAAACCAGCTAATCTCTTTTTCAATATTTTATTATCCGCTTTTGCGTTAATCTTTTTAGGGGTGGCTTTGTCTTTCGCCTCTTTTAATAAACGCGATATTATTAAACGTTCTTTCGCGAAAAAAGATCCTCATATTCCTTTAATAGTGGATATAAATGATGAAAAAACAGCTGATAATTTAATTAACAATAATCCTAGTGCTCAATTTAAAAAAGTATATCAATTGCGATACAATTTCACCGATTATAAAGGAAAATATAAATTAACCAATAATTTGACTCCTTTAGAAGAATACATTTTAACTCTATTAAATTTATTCTCTACTCCTTTGCCTAAACCTACTCAATTAAGAGAACAAATACAGGCTCAAAACCAAGCTTTAGAAAACGCCCCAGTGAGCGATTATGATCCCCAAAGAAAAGTGACTTTAGTGCGCGTTATTGAATACGATCCTCAAAATGACGCTTTTTTGAAAGAATTAGGTTTAAAAGTGGTTCCTAAAAAGGATGCATCCGAAGCTGTTCCTAACACCAAGGGACCCGAAAAGACGCATAAAATTTTAATTTCTCGTTATTTGAAAGATAATGTTTTAAAACAATATTTGGAACAAAACAAAATTGATAATTATGGTTTATTTGAATTCGAAAGCGATGAAGAACGTTTTGAAAGTGTCAAAAATTTAACTCCCGCAGAAACCAAAGAAATGTATGATAATCCCATCATCAACGTGGTTAAAATCACTTTACACAATTTATATAAATTGTTTAAAACAGAAGGATTAGAAAATATGGTTTTTGTTTCTAAAGATTTTATCCAAAAGAACGCAGAAAATCTATATATCAATAAGTTAATAGGTAATTTGCAAAAAATAGAGGAACAAGATCTAGATTCCATTATTAATACTCATTATTCACGTCATACCTTATCTTCAATTCCGATGGTGTTATTTATTGACGCTGTGGAGCCCCTTTTTGAAATGATAACCTTGTTATTTGTCTTTTTAAGTATCAATTATACGATCTTTTCTATCGTGTTAATGTTTAACTTCATTTCTTCTAGTGTTCAAAGTAAAAAAAAGGAAATTGGCATTTTAAGAGCTATTGGAGCAAGTAGTTTTGATGTGATTATGATTTTCATGCAAGAAATTTTAATCATTGCTTTGATGATTTTCCTGATAGCCGTTCTAGCGATCAAAACAGTGATTTGTTACGGTAATCAGGTTATTTCTTCCTTAGTTTGGGTTGATATAGTGGAATTTGGGGCTAAAGAAATACTTTACGTTGGTTTGATCACTTTTATAGTGTCCTTTGTGTCTGGTTTAGGACAAACTTTAAGAATCGCTCATAAAAAACCTATTGAAGCTATGAGATGATATTAGAACTCTTTGATATAAAGTACTTATGATAAAAAGAAAAGGACTCTTTAGAGAGTCCTTTTTTAGGCCTTTAACGGTCGTATTAATGAAAGTTGATATAATTTATCATCTCTTCGTTATTTCTCTTCCATTAAGCGCTAAATTCGTTAAATAAACGTTCTTTTATAATATTTCCATAAGAGGTATTTAAAGTTTTTAAAAATATTGTTGTACAATACAAACCTTATAAAGAGTAAAAAAACCCTTTTAAGGGTTAAAAAGATAAAAAAACTACTTTGCAGTAGTTTTTTTATTTGGTAGTTTTCTTTTGATTAGAAAGCTTTTTTCTCTTTTTTTTGTTCTTTTTGTTGCTAAAAGCTATTTTATTAATTGTATAGATAGAAACAAAAAGAGAAGCAAAAGAGAAGGCGTATTTAATGACAACGCTTATCATTAAACTTTGATGAGTTGATAATTCTATTAAAAACGACAAAAAGATCACTAAACCATCAGTTAAAAATAAAATCAACCAAAAAGGCATTTTTAATTTATCTTTTAAGATGTTTTGAACCACACCTGTTCCACTCATAGAAGCTTTGTTTTTGAAAATTAAACCTGTCCCTGTTCCCAGAATCAGGCTGGCTAATAAATAAACCAAAGCGGTTCTAAAATGACCTTTGTCTTCTAAAAAAGGGAAAACAGAGTCAAAAATTTTAAATTTAAAAATTTCAAAAGAACTTAATAAAGTGGTAAAAGTGATAATTAAAAAAGTCACTAATAAAGATTTTTTAAAAAATTTTTTACCTAAAAAATGTAATCCTAAAAATAAAGTCACAATATAGACTAAATCGACTGTGAAAGGATGACCGAAAAATTTGTTTATATCCAAATGACAAACATTTTTTAAAATGCTGTCTAAGAAATTTAAAAAGGATTCTGTTCCGCCCATAGTTAATTTTTCTTGTTGCACTAAGAAGTGAATCCCGAAAATTAAAATAAAGGCTCCTAAAATAATTTGAAATAATTCCGATTTATGTTTCATTTTAATTATTCACACTTTCTTTTATTTTTTAAAACTTTGCCTAAACCAGTTTTGAAAAAATAAATAAAAAATAATATATCTATTTTTATAAAATAATAAAAAAATCTATATTTTAAAAAATAATTAATAAATATACATATCATATAATTCGAGTTAAAAAATATTAGCTGTATTTTAATGAATTTCATTTATAATAAATTTCACTAATAAAAATAAGGGAAAAAGCAGTTTAAAAATTTATTTTCATTTTTAAATACAATTTATATTATAACAAAATTCAAAATAAATTGCAATTTTCCGTCCTTTTAATTTTTTTATCTCCTAAAAATGGTCTTTTTAAAACTGTTTTTTTTCTTGATTGGGCCTACTTTTGGAAGAAAAAACTTACTTTTAAGAAAAAAGATGACTCTTTTAAAGCTTTTTTAACAGATAAAAAAACTTTTTAACCTATCTTTAATCAATAAAAAAAAATAAAATTTGTTAAAATAAAAATGTTATTAATTATATTTTATTATTAAATTTTTATATTACTCTTAATAGCGAGTCAAAAGCAAGCAAAAAAGAATTACCAAAAGTACTCTTGTTAAGAGATAGTATTACGAAAGTCAAATAACATCATAACTTGAAGTTTAATGACTCTTTTAGTAAAAAAAATTATCATTATTACTCGAAAAACCTAATAAAAACATTGTTTATAAGAAATGTTGTCTTTTTCATAATAAAAAAAGATTGTTACTATATAGGTTTTAGGTCATTAAATTAATAGCTAAAACGAAAATATTGTTTTTTAGTTATAAAAAAAATTAATTTATACCATATAATAAATATGATAATTAGTTTAATAATAATTTATAGAAAAAAAATAATTTGAATATTGAAACAATATTAACTATATTAAAGATATTCTGAATAAAGGAAATAAATTAATGAAGATTCAAAATAAAGTAATGTTAATTACTTATCCTGATTCATTAGGAAAAAATCTTAAAGAATTAAATCAAGTTCTAAAAGAAGATTTAGGACAGAACACAATCGGTGGGATTCATATTTTACCTTTTTTCCCTTCCACAAGTGACCGAGGATTCGCGCCTTATGATTATAATATCGTTGATCCCGCTTTTGGAGATTGGGATGATATTGCTGAATTAAAAAAACAATATTATTTAATGTTTGATTTTATGATCAACCATATTTCCAAAGAATCCGTTATGTATAAAGATTTTCAACAAAATCATGAAAACTCTAAATATAATAATTTCTTTCTTCGTTGGGAAAAATTTTGGGCTAAAGAAGGTAAAAACCGTCCTACTCAACAAGATGTTGATTTAATTTATAAACGTAAAGATAAAGCTCCTATTCAAAAAATTAAATTCGCGAATAACCAAGAAGAACATCTTTGGAATACTTTTGGTGAAGATCAGATCGATATTAACGTTGATGATGAAGTAGCAAAAGAATTCATTAAAGATACTTTAAACAATATGGTCGAAAAAGGCGCTAGTTTAATCCGTTTAGATGCTTTTGCTTATGTTTATAAAAAAGCCAATACCACTTGTTTCTTTTTAGAACCAGATATTTGGAACTTATTAACAGATGTGAGTAATATCATTAGTCAATCAGGAGCTTTACTTTTACCTGAAATTCATGAAAATTATGTTATTTCTCATAAAATAAGCCAACACGGTTACTTTATTTATGATTTCGCTTTACCATTAATTGTTCTTTATACTTTATATTCCGGTAAAACAGAACGTTTAAAAGCTTGGTTAATGAAATCCCCGATGAAACAATTTACGACTTTAGATACTCATGATGGTATCGGAGTGGTCGATGCTTTTGATCTTTTAACTGATGATGAGATTAAATATACCACAGAAAGAATATATAAAATGGGGGTGAATGTGAAAAAAATCTATTCCTCCGTTTCTTATAAAAACTTAGATATTTATCAAATCAATTCTACTTATTATTCTGCTTTAGCGAATGATGATGATAGTTATTTATTAAGTCGTGCTTTTCAAATTTTCGCTCCAGGAATACCACAAGTTTATTACGTAGGTCTTTTAGCGGGTGAAAACGATATTAAATTGTTAGAATCTTCTAAAGAAGGACGTAATATTAACCGTCATTACTATTCTCGTGAAGAGATCAAAACAGTAGTTCAAAGACCTGTGGTGAAAAACCTCTTTCAATTATTACAATGGCGTAACACTAGCCACGCTTTTGATTTAGATGGTTCTATTAGCGTAGAACCAAACTTAGAGAACCACAAAATTAAAATTGTGCGTCAAGATAAAGCTGGCCAAACTACAGCTATTTTAGAAGCTGACGCTAAAACAAAAAAATTCTTAATTACTGAAAACGGTCAAGAAATATTTAAAAATTATTAACTTTTTTCCAAAAAGTTTTATAAATCAGTTATCTTTTAGCAAAGATAACTGATTTTTTTATTTTTTTAAAAAAATTTTTTTATAAAAGGTAAGAGTGTTAATTTAGTATCTAAAACCATCTTGGAGGTGGTTTTTTCTTTATTTTCTTCTGTTTTATAAAACCTTTAAAAGTAGTTTTTTCCCCTAAAAAAGATCATTATCCTTTTTATTATGAAGGTATTAGTATTGCGACACTTAGACTGCTAAACAATAACTTTCTTTTTCGCCTTTTTTAGTTTAAATTAGTTTATTTTGAAAAAAAATATTTTTTTTAAATAATAGTATTCTTTTTTTTTGTGTATAATATAAAATAGTGTTTTTAAATAATAATAGGCCATAATTTTATCTTTTAACAAAACAGGAAAGATTGCGTTTGTCAAAAACTTTTTTTGGGAAACTGTAATAGTTGTTAAAAAGGATTATCGCCGACATAGTTTTGATGCTTCAATAAATATAATAATAATTGGTTTTTTAATTTTATTATTTCTCTTTGTGAAAAAATATTATTCAATTTTTTAAACATAATGGCAACAATTTCATTAGCATGATTAAAAAAAATTACTAAATTATTAATAATAATTTAATGTAGAAAGATGATAATTCATGATAAGTAAAATTAAATTTAAAAAATTTATTAAAAGTCAATTTAGAAAAATAATTTCTTTCTTTTTATTTTTAACTATTTTTATTTTAGCTTTTAATTGTCATTTGCTTCCGGTTTCTGTGGGTTTTGACCCTGCTGGTGGTTATAAATATGGCAACAACCAAAATGATGGTAGTTCTAGTCCTACACGTGAGGCAACAACGCCAACAAAAAAAGAAGCATCAAAAGAAAAAAAGAAAACTCAAACAAATTCTCCCAAAAAATTAACAAGAACATCTTCAAATGGAACAAATTCTTCAAAATGGAGAGGAATAATGCCCACTTCATCGGTAACAATCCCTTCGTTAAAGCCTAAAAAAAGCCAAATGAGTACAGAACAAAGCGAAGAAATACAAGAATTTAAAGAAAAAATCAAAGAATTAATACAAAACGATATTTTTTTAAAAATGTTAGAAGTTAAAAACGGAAAAAATTTAACCGGAAGAACTCCAGAACAACAAGCAGAATTTAACAGACAATTAGCGCTTGAAATCAAAATGATTGACGCTATTGATTCAGAAGTTAAATTAGCCAATTATCTAAAGAAAAATAAATTTATTTCCGATTTTGTTTTAGAAAAATTAGATTATCAAAGGCAACAATTTTACGCATCAGCTTTAAATTTAGTAACTCAAGATTTGACAAAAAAACAAAACTTAACCAACTTAAAGGGAGTTTTAGAAGAAAAATGGAAAACAATAAATCAATATAATCGCATCCTTCCGAAGAAAAAACTGTCGGATGTTCTTCAAAAAACAGATTTAGGCAAAATAGAATGTGAAAACCCTGATAAACCAACAATATTAGAAGTTTCAAACGCGATTTCAAAACGCAACCCTGATCTTTTAATGAATAAAGTTGAAATAACATTTAGTCGTAGTATGCCAACAACAAAAGCAAGAGTTCAAGTGGTTAAAACAAATTCGAAATATTTTAATAGCAACACTATTTCCGTTTATTACACTACTACTGCGAAAACACAAACTCAAAATAATGAAACATTGGAACAATTATCGACACCAAATTCAGAAGAAAATAATGAACAACAAGAACAACAATGCTCAATGTTTTCTGAAGAAGAAATAAATGGTCACAATAACGGACAAAATGACTCTGAAACAACAACAGAAGAAACGAACGAACAATTAACAGACGAAATAGAAGGCCAAGAAGATCAAGAAAACGGACAAGAAGAACATGATGAAGACAATGAAAATGATGAAGAAGAGGGCGATGGGACAGTTGTAGATACTCAACCTGAAGATTCTACTCCTGGAAAAAACGAACCAGTTTCTGATTCTCAATCTGATGAAGTTAAAACTGAAACAAAACCTGAAGATTCTCAAACTGATGAAGTTAAACCTGTTGAT
>NZ_JABUOH010000012.1 GCF_013391955.1 Candidatus Phytoplasma pruni | reverse complement strand
TTTTTTTTTTTTTGCAAGGGCAGTGAAAAAAATCTTTCATAAAGTGAGTCTTTTTATAATAAAAGTTGTAAAGTGTGTAATTATGGGTGATTGAAAATAATTAACATTTATTTTCATTTGCCTGATTGTGGTATTCTTCCTAACTTATGAAGCCCTTTTGAGAATTTTATTTATTTGGATGTTCTACGGGAAAATAGATTTATGTCCGGCTTTGTTTTTAAACCCTCTGATTCTCATATCAGGATTATCAGGATGAATTTTACATTTTTCTCCTTTTTTCTGAGAGAAATAATAATTGTTTAATTGGTTTCGGTTGCATCATTTGAATCAACCACATCTGAGGCGCGTTTTTTCCTTTGACACATCAGCAGAACCATCTTTTTCAGATTAAAAAATAACAATATCTTTCCATTTCTAAAACACTCTTTTTCTCAATCTTTTCATTCCCATTAAAAAACACCATTCTCCCCAAATAAAAGATAAAAAAAGCTTAAAAAGTCAATTTTTCCCCATGAGAAAATATTCCTCTTTAAGCTGTTTTTGCTTTTTGTTGTTATTTTTTTTAAAAAAAGTATTAATATAATAAATGTATGTATAATATAAAAATTGTTTTATAAATTGAATTATCAATCATAATTCATTTATAAATAAATTTATGTTTTAATGTGTAATTTTATATATAACACCTTTCAAGCGTTGTTATATCATAAAATACATTTAAGAAAGGATTTTTCAGTGTTAACTTCCGATAAAAAAGTTATTTTAAAAGCTCACCAAGAAGGTTATGCAATCGCTCAAGTAAATATTAATAATTTAGAATGGATTAAAGCCGCTTTACAAACTGTAGAAGAATTAAAATCACCGGTTATTTTAGGAGTATCAGAAGGTGCTGCTAAATATATGGGAGGTTTTAAAACTGTTGTTGCTATGGTAAAAGAATTAGATGCTTTTTATAATGTTAGTGTTCCTGTAATACTTCATTTAGATCATGGTTCTTTTGAAGGCGCTCAAGAAGCTCTTAAAGCTGGTTTCACTTCTGTTATGTTTGATGGAAGTCATTATCCCTTTGAAGAAAATTTAGAAAAAACTCGTCAAATAACTCAACTATGTCGTGAAAAATCAGTTTTACTAGAAGCCGAAGTAGGTGGTATCGGCGGAGAAGAAGATGGAGTAGTGGGACAAGGTGAAATCGCTGACCCTAACGAATGTAAACAAATAGCGGATTTAGGCATTGATATGTTAGCTGCTGGTATTGGTAATGTCCACGGTAAATATCCAGATAATTGGAAAGGTCTAGATTTCGATGTTTTTGTTAAAATTAGATCTTTGACTAACGAACAAGTTCCTTTAGTTCTTCACGGTGGTACTGGTATTCCTGAACACATGATTAAAAAAGCTATTTCTTTAGGAGTAGTTAAAATCAATGTTAATACTGAATTTCAATTAGTTTTCGCTGCAGCTACACGTAAATATATTGAAGAAGGCAAAGATTTAGTTAATAAAGGCTATGATCCAAGAAAATTATTAAATCCAGGCTTTTTAGCTATTAAAAAAGAATTAAAACATAAATTAACTTTATTTGGTTCCGTTAATAAAGCATAATTTTAAAATAACATTTGTAAGAAAAAAGGTTATATTAATAATGAAAAATGAACAAAATTTAGAAAAAATCGCTGTTTTAACTTCAGGTGGAGATGCTCCGGGGATGAACGCTGCTATTAGAGCAGTCGTTATGGCTGGAACTAATCAAAATTATGAAGTTTATGGCGTAAAAGACGGTTATTTAGGTTTATACAACAATCAAATAGAATTGTTAACTCCTGATTCTTTAGACAGAATTATCAACGTTTCAGGTACTTTTTTAGGTACTTCACGTTTTTTACCTTTTCAAAACGAATTAAAAGTTCGTCAAGTATGTGCTAATAATTTAACCAATTTAGGGATTACTAAATTAGTGGTTATTGGTGGAGATGGTTCTTATCATGGAGCTATGAAACTAGATGAATTAGGCATTAAATGTGTAGGTATTCCTGCTACGATAGATAACGATGTTAATGCTACAGATTATACAGTTGGTTTCAGTACAGCTTTAAATAACGTAGTGGATGCGATTGAAAAATTACGTGATACTTCTATTTCTCATCGTAGATGTAGCATTATTGAAGTAATGGGAAGACACAAAGGCGATTTAGCTTTATACGGCGGACTTGCTGGTGGAGCAGATATGATTGTGACAAGTGAAAACCCTTTAGATAAACAAACTATTTTTGATAAAGTTAAAACATTATACGAAAAGAACCAAAGACACGCTATTATAGTAGTGACAGAACATATTTTCGCAGTTAATGAATTAGCTAAAGAAGTAGAAAAATATAGTGGTTTTGAAACAAGAGCTCAAGTTTTAGGACATATTCAAAGAGGCGGCGCTCCTACGGCTGAAGATTTAATTTTAGCCAATAGAATGGGTAGTTATGCGGTTGAATTGTTAAAACAAGATATTCATAATTGTGGTATCGGTATTCAAGGCAACAAATTAACTCATCTTGAATTTAAAAGCATTTTTGATCAACCCTATGTAAAAGACGAATTGTTTGATGTATTTGCCAAAATAACTCAATAAAAATTGTTATTTAGTTATTTTTTAACTAAGAAGTAAAGGATAAATTTTAAAAGTGTCTACAAAGGTTAAACAAAAAAATTTAAACAACGACAGTTCTCAACCTCATTTTCAAGGTTCGATTTGGAAAAATTTAATCGTTATT
This sequence comes from Candidatus Phytoplasma pruni, assembly GCF_013391955.1. Taxonomy (GTDB): domain Bacteria; phylum Bacillota_I; class Bacilli_A; order Acholeplasmatales; family Acholeplasmataceae; genus Phytoplasma. Next base: position 5,271 of record NZ_JABUOH010000012.1, on the reverse strand, counting down.
TCTATTCCAGTCGCTATTTATTTAATATTTAAACATTTGACATCCGCAGTAGATTATTTTATTGTGGGAGCTGCTACGAAAAATATTAATGTTAATTCAGCCATTACTTTAATGAAACAAATCGGTAGAGTTTTCCAAGCAATTGCGATGGGTTTAGGTGGCGCAGGTGTTATTTTAGTAGCCCAAGAATATAAAAAAAATAATAAAGAAAAAGCTCAAGAATACGTCACTTTAGCCTTTTTATTTTCCATTATTTTAAGTCTTTTAATCGCCGTTGTATTCTATATTGGTGCTATAATACCTAATTTTGACCTTTTTTTACCTGTTGAACATCGCGCTGAGGGTGGTTCTTCATGTTATAACATTCAATTAATATCTTTCGTTTTTATGACTATTAACGTAGTGTTTATTGGTATTGAAAGAGCTAAAAATAAAACGCGTTTTGTTTTCTTCTTAAATATTTTAAACATTTCCACAAGAGTGCTTTTTGCTTTTGGTTATAAATGGTTAAGACCAGAAGGACAAGTTGATATTGTTGATTTACAATTAGCTACTTTATTCTCTGATTTATTAATCACTTTTATAGCTTTTTATTTCATGTTCTTCAATAAGAAAAACGATACTAGATTAAATTTCAAAAAATTAAAATTCTCTTCGGAAGTGTTAAAAAAATTCGCTAAATTATCTGGTGGATTAGTGGTTGGTAAAGCTACTTATGAAGCTGGTAAATCAGTGGTTAACACTTTGACAACGAAATTTTATGAACCCGGTTTGTTAGGTATTGCCGGTTTAGCAGCGCTAGTTAACGGTATTGTTTACTCTTTATCGCAATCTTTTGAAGATGGACAGTCAGTGATGGTTTCACAAGAAGCGAGCAATCGCGATTCCCGCAAAACTCTGAAAATTTTTAAAAATGTTTTCGTGATTACGACTATTTTAGGTGCAGTCGGTATTTTAGTGAATCAATTGTATGGCGAAACATTATTAAAATTTTTCAAACCAACCGAAACTTTTTCCCTGGAAGAAATACAAGGGTTTAAAACGGTTTTATTTTACGACCAATTATCACTTTTCACGTCCGTATGGGCTTCAATGATAATGGGTTACATTATTTCTTACAATAAGAGTGCTAAAGTATCTTTCTGGATGAATCTATTAAGAGTTTCATTGAGAATATCTCTATTAAGTATATTATTCTTTACAACCGAAATCAATCATTATCAACAATTCGGTTGGAGTACGGCTGGAAGTAACATTATTGTTTTAATAGTGGTAACTGTTATCTTTGTTAAATTTATTAAAAAAAGCCATAATGAAAGTGCAAAACAAAAAATTAATTAAAAAAAGATTTGAAAAAAGGGGTATTTTTGGTATGATGACAAAAACTCTTTCTACAGCTAACGTCAAAAATAAAAAAGTTTTATTACGAGCAGATTTAAATGTTCCTTTAGAAAATAAACGTATTACAGATGATAATAGAGTTAAAGCTATTTTACCTACTTTAAAACATTTAATTCAAAATGACGCTAAAGTGATTGTTTTTTCTCATTTCGGCAGAGTTAAAACGGAAGCTGATAAAGAAAAATATAGTCTTGAAGTGGTGGCGCAAAATTTATCTTCTCATTTGGATACTAAAGTTTATTTTGTGCCTCAAACAAGAGGGAAAATTTTAGAAACAGCTATTGAAAAACTTCTTCCTGGAGAAGTCTTGATGGTGGAAAATACTCGTTTTGAAGATTTAGACAACAAAAAAGAAAGTAAAAATGACGCTGATTTAGGAAAATATTGGGCTTCTTTAGGCGATGTTTTCGTGAATGATGCGTTTGGAACTTCTCATCGTAGTCATGCTTCTAACGTAGGTATTGCTCAAAATATGGAAGAAAAATATTTCGGTTTTTTAGTAGAAAAAGAAATTAATTTTCTTCATAAAATCGTCAAAACACCTCAAAGACCAGTAGTAGCGGTTTTAGGTGGTTCTAAAGTATCTGATAAAATTAAAATCATTCGTAATCTTTTGAAAAAAGTGGATTTTCTTTTAATCGGTGGCGGCATGAGTTTTACCTTCTTAAAAGCGCAAGGTCATAACGTAGGTAAAAGTTTGCTAGAAGAAAACGAAATACCTTTAGTGAAAGAATTATTAAGTTCTGAAGAAGGTAAGAAAATTGTTTTAGGTCCAGATGTTGTTTGTGGCGAAGAATTTTCCAACGAAACTAAAGTTAGTGTTTCGGATGTTAACAATATTGCTGATAACGTGATGGGTTTAGATATCGGTCCTAAAACAGTCGCTTTATTCAAAAAATATTTAGTTTTAGCGAAAACTATTGTTTGGAACGGCCCTTTAGGAGTGTTTGAATTTGATAATTTTGCTCAAGGTACTAAAGAAATAGCACAAATAATAAGCCAAATGCACGATAAAGCTACTACAATCATTGGCGGTGGCGATAGTGCAGCCGCCGTCTTTAAATTTGGTTTAGACGGTCATTTTAACCACATTTCTACTGGTGGAGGAGCCTTTTTAGAATATTTAGAAGGCAAACCAATGTTTGGGTTGGAATGTATCGAAAATATTGAATAAAAAAAATTTATGAAAAAATAATTGAAAAAAGGTATAAAAAATTATGAACAAAAAAACAAAAGTAGCCATTAACGGTTTTGGACGTATAGGAAAATTAGCTTTTCGTTCCATTTTTGCTAACCCTCAATTTGAAGTTGTTGGGATCAATGATTTATCTAATTTAGAAACAATCGCTTATTTATTAAAATATGATACTGCTCAAGGATCTTACAAAACAGATTCTGTTTCTTATGAAGACAATCATTTAGTAGTAGACGGGAAAAAAATTCCTGTTTTTCAAGAAAGAAATCCTAAAGATTTACCTTGGGGCAAATTAGATGTAGATGTTGTTTTAGAATGTACTGGTTTTTTCGCTAGTAAAGAAAAAGCAGATCTACACTTACAAGCTGGAGCTAAAAAAGTGTTAATTAGTGCACCTGCTACTGGCGATTTAAAAACAGTTGTTTACAACGTTAATGATAATGTTTTAACTAAAGATGATCACATCGTTAGTGGAGCTTCTTGTACTACTAACTGTTTAGCGCCTGTTGCAAAAGTTTTAAACGATAACTTCGGTATTAACCAAGCATTTATGACAACAGTTCACTCTTACACAAGTGACCAAACTTTAATTGACCAAAACCATTCTAAAGGTATTTGGGCTAGACGTGGTAGAGCAGCAGCTTCTAACATGGTTCCTACTTCTACAGGAGTAGTACAAGCTATTGGCTTAGTATTGCCTGAATTAAAAGGTAAAATAGATGGTACATCTGTTAGAGTTCCAACTGTAACAGGTTCTTTAGTGGATCTTACAGTAGAATTAAACCAAGAAGTAACAGCGGAACAAGTTAACCAAGTTTTTGCTAAAAACGCTAACGAAACTTTAGGATACGTTACAGATCCTATCGTATCTTCTGATGTTGTAGGAACTACTTATGGTTCTTTATACGACTCTAATACTTTACAAATTCTTCAAACAAAACCTAAATTTATCAAATTAATGTCTTGGTATGATAACGAAATGAGTTATGTTAGTCAATTAGTAAGATTATTACACAAAATGTCTACCTTGTTATAATTTTTAACTATAAACAAAACTGCTAAAAAACCAAAATACAATATGTTTTATCAAGTCTAAATAAAACATATTGTATTTTCTCTTAAAAGATGCTTTATTTTTCTTTTAGGTCAATTATTATTTATTAAAAAATAATAGTTTTTTTCAAAATATATTTGCAATAATCAAAAGATAATTATGGAGTGTTGATATGAGTTTAAACTTAAATTTAGATGGAATCCAAAATTTTTTAAATTGGGATGAGGAAAGTAAAAAACTAGCTCCTCAAGTTAAAAAAATTCATCAAAAACTGCATGAAGATCAAGAATTAAAAGATACTGTTTTAGGATGGTTAACTTTACCTTTAAACGATAACGTTGAGGAAATTCAAAAAATAAAAAAATTAAAACAAGAACATCCTGATTTAGATGTTTTAGTAGTGATAGGGATTGGTGGTTCTTATTTAGGCGCTAAAGCAGGAATAGAACTTCTTCAAACTCCTTTTCAAAAAACTAAACCGGAAGTTTTATTCGCAGGTCATCAAGTGTCAGGCAATTATTTAACCAATTTGACTCATTATTTAAAAGATAAAAATTGGGCGATGAATGTTATTTCTAAATCTGGTACTACTTTAGAGCCCGCTTTAGCTTTTAGAGTCTTGAAAAAAGAAATAGAAGAAAAGTACGGCAAAGAAGAAGCTAAAAGACGTGTTTTTGCTACTACAGACGGTAAAAAAGGTGTTTTATTAAATATAGCTAACCAAGAAGGTTACGAAAAATTTGTAGTTCCTGACAATGTTGGCGGAAGATTCAGCGTTTTAACTGCTGTAGGTTTATTGCCTTTTATTTTTGCTAATTTAAATGTAGAAGCTATGTTAAAAGGAGCTCATCAAGCTTATGTAGATTTTGCATCTGATGATTTAAATCAAAATGAAGCGTATCAATACGCCGCAGCCCGTTATCTTTTGCACACTAAATTAGAAAAAAAAATGGAATTATTAGTTAGTTATGAACCGCATTTATTAGGCTTTTCCGAATGGTGGAAACAATTGTTTGCTGAATCCGAAGGTAAAGACGAAAAAGGTCTTTTTGTGGGAGCTATTAATAACTCTACTGATCTTCACTCTTTAGGACAATTCATCCAAGAAGGAAGTAAATTATTTTTTGAAACAGTTTTAAATGTAGGTCATTTTGACCAAGATTTAGTCATTCCTCAAGTAGAGAACGAATTAGATGGTCTTAATTATCTAGCGGGTCAAAATTATACAGATATTAATCGAAAAATTAAAACAGCGACTAAACAAGCTCATATTGAAGGACAGGTACCAAATTTAGAATTGACTGTGCCTCAATTAGACGAATATAACTTTGGTTATTTAGTTTATTTCTTTGAAAAAGCTTGTGCTATGTCTGGTTCTCTTTTAGGCATTAATCCTTTCAACCAACCAGGTGTAGAAGTTTATAAACAAAGAATGTTTGCTTTATTGAAAAAATAATTTTATTGATACCAAAAAAGATACTTTTATAGTATCTTTTTTTTATTTTAGGACTTATATTGGGTTTTTTGATATGGTAAGATGGTTCTTGTAAATGAGGGCAAAAAAATGCGCCGCATGGATTAAAATCTCATATATTTGCTCTTTCTTTTGCTCAACACTTGT
>NZ_JABUOH010000011.1 GCF_013391955.1 Candidatus Phytoplasma pruni | reverse complement strand
ATTTTTATATTAAAAAAACAATAGAAAGAAGGAGTTTTCTTTATGATGTATCCAAGCATGTTTATTGCTCAAAACAAACTTAGTGGTATACAATTGACTTTTGTTATTATTTTAAGTATTATGACTTTTGGCTTAGGTTGGTTTTTTTGGTATCCTCTTTTTAAATCTTTCGCTTTTAACCGTGATATTAAAATTCAACAACAATTAAGTTATCAAATAGGAAGTGAAATATATAATTTACAAAAAGAAATTGAACAATTAGAAGAAGAAATTAAACAAATGAAAGAACAGCAAATGATAAGAAACCTTACGAAATAAAAAAACATAGAAATGAATTTTGAAGAGAATATGAGTGTACAAATTTCCAAGAAAGGTATAATAAATAATGCAATATTATCAACAACCTCAACAACCATATCAACAAAATAACCAACAATCGAAACAAAATCCTTTTGCTTTAAGCGCCGTTCAGATACTCCTTTTATTGCTTTTATTTATATTGTCTCCTACTGTTTACTTTTGGATGGCAACTTCTAATGGCGGAAAAATATTTAACATGAATAGGGATTATACCATTCATCTATATAATCAAAAAGAAAAATTAGAAAATAAATTGAAAAATTTACAATCTAATAAATCTCAATTAGATATGATAAACATGGTACAAAATAAATAAACATTACCATTTATTTTGTGTCGGCTAATGATTGAAAAAAAGATACTTTTATAGTATCTTTTTTTTGTATTAAGGCAAGAATATAAGAAATCTTTTTAAACGATAAATAAGTGCCCTTTTATAATGTTTTATCACACTTTTTTAACTAGCTAATTACTATTATTTTGAGATTTTACATTTTCTTTTATTTTTTATGTTAAAATAAATTCAATTAATAGAAAGAGGTGAAGAATTTGAATAAAAGTACACAACAAGTTAAAAAAAGATATTTTCTTTGAAATGAAAATATTTACTACAGCAGAAGCAGATTTTACTCATTTTAGTCACTTCTTGCTGTCGTAATATATAAAAAAAGAGTTATAAGGTCATTTAGGACAATATCTTATTATTTATCTTTTTTAGGTATATTGTATGAATCCTATGACAGATAAACTATAAAAATGGGAAAAAATGAAAGAGAAGGATATTATATTTGTCAAATTTAAAAGAATCAATAAAGAAAAATAAAAAATTATGGCTTGGAGGAGGAATTGTACTTCTTTTAGTGCTTTCCGTTACTTTATGGGCGGCTTATCCAAGAACAACTAACAAATCTAACAAAGAGCAAGACGATGTTGCCGTTTCAACAACAGAGAAAAAAGAAGTTTTAAAAATAGGTATGGTAAACCAATGCCCTCCTTATGCTCAATCAGGTAAAAAAGATTCTCCCAACAGTTCAACCGCTAAGAATAACGGAGTGCACCTAAGCGGCACAGACCTTCTGTTAATGAGAGAAATAGCCGAAGAAACTGGTTTAAAAATAGAAACTCATAATTATTTATATGAAGGAATGGTAACAGCCGTTCAAAGGGGCGAAATTGATGGCATGATGTCAGCCGCTAAACAAACACCTGAAAGAGATCAAATAATGAGCCCGTCTATTCCTTATTTATCTGGCAAAGTAGGGTTAGTTGTGAAAAAAAACGACCCTCGTTATAAAGATTTAGATAATTATCAAGAAATTAATAAATTAGATCGTTTAGTGAAAGATGCAAATGGCAATTATCATAATCAAGAATTAAAAATTAATTGTATGATTTCTGCTCAATCTAAAATAACAGTACCTATCTTAGTAAAAGCTTTACAACAACAAAACCCTTCGGTCGCGCAATACATTAAAGAAGGGGAGCATCAAGAAAATTGCACCCAAACAGTGAACACTGTGGTTAACAACGATTCCGACATTTTCGCGGTTGATTATGAAGTAGCTAAATATTATGCTAATTTACAACCAGACAAAGTGAAAACTATTAAATTAAATTTAGATGATAAAGAACTGGAAAACAAATTGATTATCGGACCTTATACTATTTATGTGCGAAAAGGAAATGATGCACTGTTGGAAAAAATAAATAAAGGTATTAGAAAAGCTTTATATCGTGATTACGAAGGAAAATCTTTATACCTGCCTGATTTAGAAGCTAAATTAAAAGAATTACAAAATACTTCCAATCCTGATCCAAATAAAGTAAACGATTTAAAAACGAAAATAAAGGAATTGAATGATAAATATGCTAAATGGTTAGAACTTGCTCTGCAAGAAATTCCTACATCTTAATTTTGAGTTTTTATATTTGAAATACGGACATTAAGTAAAAATTATTTCCAACAATGGTTTTTATCTTTCTAATCCCCTTTTAATCCCTTTTTTAGGAATTAAAATAGAAGATGTGATGCTAATTATTTGTCAAGCAAACACACTTCTTTATGATAACTATTATTTTTTATATAAAATAATAGTTATTTTTTTATTTTATGGTTGCATTTTTTCTTTTTTTATGTTAGAATAAATTCAATTAATAGAAAGAGGTGAAGAATTTGAATAAAAGTACACAACAAGTTAAAAAAAGATATTTTCTTTGAAATGAAAATATTTACTACAGCAGAAGCAGATTTTACTCATTTTAGTCGCCTCTTGCTGTCGTAATATATAAAAATCAGTATTAAAAGGCTTACTTTAAAAAAGTCTTAATTATTTATCGTTTTTTATATGCTAAAAGTGCGTCCGAATGTCTATATCTTTAACGAATATCAATACGTCTTAGATTACTTAGGATATGTTTTATTAACAGGTTCGCATTAGCTGATTTATAATTGTCAAAGCATGCAATGCATTCATGTGGCAAATATTAAAAGAGGCATTATAAAATAACGATATCTTAAAAAGATGATATTTATTATTTTTAATAATTTAAAAACACAGACGCATTTTCTCATAATTATTTATGATGCGTATTAATCAATTCTATGAGGAAGTTATTTGGTAAAATATAACGTTTAGACCATTTAAAGTTTCTTTTCATGGGAAAAGTATATATTTTATGCTTAAAATTAGCGAATATATATTTTAAACATTATACTTTTGATTAAATTCCTTATAAAAATTTAATAAACACTAAAAAACACTTATTTAATTCAAAATAATTGTCAGCGTATAAAATATTTTTTTCAAATCTGTTCTATAGGTTTTTCTATAGGAATGAAAATATTTCTTGGGAGAAGTGTATACTTTGCTCTAAGGCGACGATTTCCAGATGGACTTGTATTAAAAACGCAGTGTTTTATATAAATAATATATTTAAACAATATACATTTCAAAAATATATTTTATATTTTGATGCGGACAATTTAGCGAGATAAAAGACATTTATTTTTATAATGGTCAAATATCCAACAATTTAATTTTCCTGCATTACTTCTATTTTAGTCTTATTTATTTTATCAACTTATCAACAAAATTAATAATCAATATTAACTATAAAAATCAAAACATGAAAGAGAAGGATATTCATTTGTCAAATTTAAAAGAATCAATAAAGAAAAATAAAAATTTATGGCTTGGAGGAGGAATTGTACTTCTTTTAGTGCTTTCCGTTACTTTATGGGCGACTTGCCTAAGAGGCAATGGTAAATCTAACAAAGAGAAAGACAATGTTGCGAATTCAACAACAGAGAAAAAAGAAATTTTAAAAGTAGCTATGGTAAACCAGTGTCCTCCTTACTCTCAACCTGGCACAAAAGGTTCCAGCAACAGTTCGACTGCTAAGAATAACGGAGTGCAACTAAGTGGTACAGATCTTCTTTTAATTAGAGAGGTAGCAGAAGCTGCCGGAATGGAAGTAGAAACACATAATTACAACTACGATTCAATAACAGAATCAGTTAAAAACGGTGACGTTCATTGTATGATGTCAGCAACTAACAAAACTCCAGAAAGAGATTTAATCATGGCTGCTTCTCTCCCTTATTTATCTGGTAAAATTGGTTTAGTAGTGAGAACAAACGACCCTCGTTATAAAGATTTACCAAATGATACGGAAATTAAAACTTTAGATCGTTTAGTTAAAAATGCAAGCGGACAATATCACGCACAACCGTTAAAAATAAACAGTATGGCATCTTCTTATTCTAGAATCACAGTGCCTCTTTTAATGAATGCTTTAAAAGACCAACACCCTACGGTTAAAGATAAAATCCAAGAAGCTTTACCATCAGAAAATTGTACTAGTACAGTTAACACTGTAATTGAAGGAGATTCTGACATGTTCGCGGTTGATTATGAGGTAGCTAAATATTATGCTGATTTACAACCAGACAAAGTGAAAACTATTAAATTAAATTTAGATGATAAAGCGCTTGAAAACAAATTAATTATCGGACCTTTCTCTATATTTGTTAAATTAGGTAACCATGATTTATTAGAAAAATTAAATAGAGGAATTAGAAAAGTATTATATCGCGATTACGAAGGACAATCTTTATACCTACCTGAATTAGAAGCTAAATTAAAAGAATTAAAAGAAAAGTCCAATCCTGATCAAAATAAAGTAAAAGATTTAGAAGCAAAAATAAATGAATTAAACGCTAAATATGCTAAATGGTTAGAACTTGCTCTTAAAGAAGTTCCTAAATCTTAATTGTAATTTATTATGATTAAAAAAATATGGCGTAATTTACCTAAATATTTTGATGGAAAAAACGGAGTTTACAACGCTTTAGTCGTATCTGTAGCGGGCTTGGTTTTAGGTTTTATTTTAGCCATTATAGTGTTTCAAATCAAAACTTTACTAGATAGCGCTCATAAACCTGTTTCATCAGAAAAAAAATCTATTAACAATTATTTAAAAAAAAGCATTTCTCGCACCATTGATGGTATTTTTGATATCTTTTTAGGAGTTCCTATTCCTGCGCAAGCTTTATTAATTTATAATATTTCCAGATTAGATTATATTAAAAAAATTCATCATTTGAGTTATTTTTACATAGGTTTAATCGTTATCACTATAAATGCTACTGTCCACATAGCGGTGATGATTTTAAATCATATCAAATTCACAGATAAAGGACAAGTAGAAGCAGCTTATGCTTTAGGAATGAACGACAAACAAGCTTTTAAATATGTTGTTTTCCATCAAGCTTTAAGAAAATCTAAAATGGGTATTTTGAACCAATTTATCGTTAATGTTCAAAATACTGCTTTCTTAAATATTATCGGATTTGTTGATATAATGTTTATAGCTAAAACCAATGCTACCGTCGATTCGGATTATATCACACCTTACACTACTGTAAGTATTTTATATTTGACATTAATTTTCGTTAGTAGATGGTTATTCAAATGCATCGAAAAAAGACAACTTATCCGTAAAAAAAGTAAACTCCTTAAAAAATAAAATATTAATATCAACAATTGTTAAAAACCCTTTTTAGAACTCACATTTTGAATGAAGTTAGTTTAACCAATCGATATAAAAATATTTTGCCTAAACCGTTTCTTGATAAAAGAAATCGTTTAGGCATTTTTTATTATCATATATAAATTCTTATCGCAGATAAAGGGCGTTTATAAAACTATCCTTCTTGTCTTTCGAACTCTCTTATAGATGTATAAAGCCAAAAAGAAAAGCTAAATTGTTCTTTGGAAAAAACAATTTAGCTTTTATTCTCTATATAATGGGAACAATGTTAACATTATTTAGTTTTTTTGCTTTTGAAATTAAATTTATTTTCTTTACCTTCGAGCAAATTAATAATATTTTTGTAATGTTTTAAAAAGATAATAATTGTGGTGATAAAGATAAAACATAATTCCATACAATTTTGTGGAGGATTAGGATTGTGGTGGTACAAGATAGAAACACCAGTATTAATCCATAAGCCGACATTTACTAAAGCAGTGGCTATCAAAGATGATAAAGAGGCGTACCCGCTAAACCTTACCATAATAACAAAAGATACAATTCCTAATAAGCCCACTAGACAATTAATACTGGTGACAAAACCAACCGAACTAGCGATAGCTTTTCCGCCCTTAAACTTGTTGAACATAGAAAACATATGTCCTAAAACAGCGGCTATACCGAAAAATACTCTATATGCCTTGATTTCTGGATTAATATTCCCATTATTAGTTAAACATTCAACGATAAAAATTGGCAAAAAACCTTTTAAAAAATCTAAAATAAAAGTTAGTAAACCCAATTTAAAACCTAATACTCTGGTTACATTTGAAGAACCGATATTTTGCGAACCTAAAGTGCTAATATCTTTGTTTTTAAAAATTTTTCCTACCAATAAGCCTACCGGAATAGAACCTACCGTATAAGACAATAAAATAATACTTACAATAATAGTTATATGTGACATATTCATATTTTCATTTTTCAAACTTTCTTTTATTTATATTATAACAATTTAATAAATATTTGTTAATTAACAAATAATAAAAAGTTAAACATATAATTTGTAAATTGGTCTAAAACCGGATGGGGTTACATATATAAACATTTAAAACCGAAAGTGGATATAATATAAACTAAAGGACCAACTACACGAGTTGCTATAGTCGCAAAAGGTAATAAATCTTCTCTGTGACTAATAGCCATTACTCCTAAATTGCCCGTTCCACCGATACTGTGCGAACAAAGCCCAGCCGTTAAAGATAATTCTAGAGGGTAAAAACCTAATGATTGGGCGAAAATAAAAGTTGTTATCACAGCGACCGTTAAGGAAGCGATAACAATTAATACAACACTAGGATTTTTTAAAGTATTTATTAAAGTGTTAAAATCAGTAGTTAAACCTAAACCAGCTAAAACAGGACCTGTAAAATTAATAGACATGAATTTGCCAGCTTGGGACACAGCATTTTGATACTTATCAGACAGTAAATCAAAAATTTTAATAGCTAATAAAATGATAATAACATAAACCATTGCGTCTAAATAACTATTTAAAACTTGGTTAATCATATTGCCTAAATTATAAAGAGCGAAAATGATCAATAAACCCATCCCTATTTGTTGATGTTCTAAAGGTTTTTTGGTAGATTTATGAGAATTATCCATCTGTTTTTGTTCTAAAGAACCTTTTCCGCTGTATTTAGTTTTATCAAATAAAACAAATAATAAACCAGCGAAGAAAATGCTTAAAACACGAGCTAAAATTAAAGGTGCCAAAAGAACACTTCTAATTTGACTTGCATCTGCCGTTTCTTGAAAAGCCTCTTTATAAATACCATTGGAAAAACCACCAATCCCTAAATTCGTTCCTCCGTTAGTTAAAGGCACAAACACAAAGAAAATACTATCCCAGAATCTTCCTTGAGATTTATTGGAGAAAATCTTATCTGGTTCAAAATATGCTAAATAACCTAAAAAACCACTAACAACAAAAGAAAAGGTAATAGCGATTAAAGTGATCGGAATAAACTTGATTAAAGATCTTTTTAATAAATCTCTATCCACGCTTAAAAGACTACCGGCAATAACGATAGTGATAAAAAATTGAGAGAAATTAACACCTAAACCACCATTCGCTCCTGGTTTGTTGAAAAAAGCTTTATCAAAATTATCAGCTATGTGTTTCGGTATTATTCCTTGATAAATTAAAAAAGATGGTACTAAGATAGAAAGTAAAAAACCAAAGCCTAATTTGTTGAAAAAAGGCGTTTTAGAACCAATATAATTTAAACTAATCCCTAAAACCATAGTAATAAATAAAGGCGTTAATAAAGGATGCCATAATTTTTTATTATCTTCATATATCTTCATATAAACGATATTTAAAATCATTATTACAACAAAACTTAAAAACAATAAAGGATGAAAACCAAAAATCTCTATTTTCTTTTTATTATTTTTTTCATTCATAAAAAATGTTTTCTTCTTTCTTATGGATTAGATTGTTAATACATGAACACTTATCATTATATTTTATTGAGAAAAGTTTATAACAAGAAAAAGTCATCAATCAACGACCTTTATTAATTAAAACCTTTTATGAAAAAAAAGGTTTTGTTATGTTTCATTTCTTTACTAAAAAAATTTTTTTCTATCTGATGATTAACTATGTTTTTCGTTGAAATTAAATTGTTGATAAATAGTTTGTATTTTATTTCTAAATAATAAAAAGACCACTAAATTGATCACATTGGAAGTGATTACGGGAATAAGATTTAAAAACCATAAAATAAACCAAGTTTTGGTTGTTCCGCCCTTAAAAAAAGAGTTGATCAAGTCCACAAAAAAACCTTCACGAGTAGATAAATTTTTTTGAATAATGGTTAGCCACGCATAACCATTAATCGTGCGAGAAATACTTTGAATAACGATAATAACAGCGAAAACTAGTAACATTTTTTGATAATTTTTTTCGTCCATTTTGAGAAAAGATAGTAATAGATATGCTAAAATAGGTATAAAAGACCCAAAGATAATGTTTTTAACGACAATAACAGCACTTTCGTCTGCAAATAAAGTTTGAAAAGTATTATAGATTTGTATGTATTGAAAGGAGGAGTAAAAAGTCCCATCAATAAATAAGTAAATCATTAAAAAAGTTAAAGCATATTTGAAACTAAATAAAAACATTAAAACGAATAAAGGGAAATGCCAAAAAACCCAAAATTGAGCATCTACAATCGGCATTTTTTTAAAACTAAATAAACTGCCAGAAAGAAACTTTTGGTTCATTTGAGCTAAAATAAAAGCCATAGCTATCAAATTAGCCCCTAAAGTTATTTTTTTTAAATCTATTTTTTTAGTCATATTTGTTGGTTCCTTTGGTACGAAGATATGATGCATGAAAGAAAGAATTGTTGATAGGATTAATTGGATAAACACAATTATGCTTGGGTTTTATGTGAATCATTATATTTATGTCTTTTTTATTTTAACATATAAGACCTCTTCAAGGGGCAAAGCTAG
>NZ_JABUOH010000010.1 GCF_013391955.1 Candidatus Phytoplasma pruni | reverse complement strand
TTTCGCATCAGGCAAACCGACATGGAATTGACGGTCAAATCTGCCTGGTCTTAATAAAGCTGGATCTAACATATCCGCTCTATTAGTCGCCGCCATAACAATAACTCCCGTCCTTTTAGAGAAACCATCCATTTCGGTTAAGAGTTGGTTTAAAGTAGATTCTGTTTCACGAGAACCACTATCATTATTTCCACCTCTTTTGCCTCCCAATGCGTCAATTTCATCGATAAATAAAACACAAGGAGCATTGTTTTTAGCCATTTTAAATAATTTTCGAATTCTAGAAGAACCTATTCCGACAAAAATTTCCACAAATTCCGAACCAGAAACAGAATAAAAAGGCACTTTCGCTTCGCCAGCCACAGCTTTGGCTAATAAAGTTTTACCTGTTCCAGGTGGTCCTGATAATAAAACTCCTTTTGGAATAGCAGCGCCAATATTTTTATATTTGGCGGGATTTTTTAAAAAGTCAATAATTTCTTTCATGTCTTCTTTTTCTTCTTCATTGCCGGCTACATCTTGAAAAGTGAATAAAGATTTTTGAGCGTTGGAAACTTTATTTTTCTTTATAGATCCCATTTTATAAATGCTTAAAATGTACATTAAAAAAACAATTTGTTGTAATTCTTCGACTGATTTCAAAATTTTAAACTTAATAATTCTTGTTTCGCTCCACACATAGGTAAGATGTAGATAAGATAATAATTTGGGATTTTTATTAAAAATATATTCTAAAAAATTAAAACATAGAACAAAAAACACAATAAACAATAAAATAAATTTTATTTGTAAAATGAATGAAAAAAATTTTTTTACATTATTTTTTACTCTTTTTAAAAACATCATTTTTATTTCCTTTCTTTTCAAAAAAAATTCATTATACATCGAACGAACCATTAAAATGGTACCGATATGTAGATGTTCTTTCTTGATTAAATTATTTATTTTTTTTAAAAAAATAAAAAGCTATTGCCCCTATAATTGATATAAGCGATATTGTAACTAAGACATAAAGCAATGTCTTAGAATTGTTATCGTCTGTAGGAGAGTCAAATTGAGAATTTGAATTTAACTTATTTAAATGTTCTTTGGTGTAAGTTTTGCTCCAATCTACACTTCCGTCTTCTTTGTAACCTAATTTTTTAATTTCTCTGCCTTGGTTATCATATTCTTTGGTGTAAGAGTTTTTCCAATTAATGCTTTGGTCTTCGTTATAAAATAATCTTTTGATTTCTCTACCTTGACTATCATATTCTTTGGTGTATGAATTAGTCCAATCAACGTTCCTATCGTCTTTATATCGTAATTGTTTTATTTCTCTACCTTGACTGTCATATTCTTTGGTGTAAGTTTCATAATTAGACCAATCAACACTTTGATCTGCGTTGTAACCTAATTTTTTAATTTCTCTGCCTTGGTTATCATATTCTTTGGTGTATGAATTAGTCCAATCAACGCTTTGATCTGAGTTGTAACCTAATTGTTTTATTTCTCTACCTTTTTCATCATATTCTTTAGTGTAAGATATTGTCCAATCAACACTTTGATCTGCGTTGTAACCTAATTGTTTTACTTCTCTACCTTGGTTATCATATTCTTTAGTATAAGATATTTCCCAATCAATACTTTGATCTTCATTATAAAATAATTGTTTGATCTCTCTGCCTTGTTTATCATATTCTTTGGTGTAAGACTTTTTCCAATTAATGCTTTGGTCTTCGTTATAAAATAATCGTTTGATTTCTCTGCCTTGACTATCATATTCTTTGGTGTAAGATATTTCCCAATCAATACTTTGATCTGCGTTGTAACCTAATTGTTTTATTTCTCTACCTTGGTTATCATATTCTTTGGTGTATACATTAGTCCAATTAATGCTTTGATCTGCGTTGTAACCTAATTGTTTTATTTCTCTACCTTGATTATCATATTCTTTAGTATAAGATATTTCCCAATCAACACTTCCATCTTGTTTATAACGTAATTGTTGAGTAACTTTTTCTTGAGAGTTCAACGCATAAACAACTTTGACAAATGAAAGAACGATAAAGAACGAAATTGCAAATATTTTGATAATATTAATATTTTTTAAATTGTGTTTTAATTTCATAGTCTTATTCCTTTTCTGAATTCTTTTCTGTTAATAATTTATTTTTATGCTTTTTGTGAATAACATAAAAAATTGTCGAACCTAATAATACAACTATCAATGAAACGATTATATAAATTAATTTTTTTCCTTCTAGAGAAGGATTTTCTTCCACTTTAGAACTTTTATTTGGCGTATCATAATGTTCTTTGACATAAGAATTTTTCCAATCAATGCTTTGATCTTCGTTATATCTTAAATGTTTAATTTCTCTGCCTTGTTGGTCGTAATATTTGGCATAAGAATAAAGATAATTAATACTTCTGTCTGCGTTATATCTTAAAGTTTTAATTTCTCTACTTTGTTCGTTATATTCTTTAGTGCTTGAAAAAAGCCAATTTACTTCACCGTTTTCTTGATAACGTAATTCTTTTATTTCTCTACCTTGGTTATCATATTCTTTGGTGTAAGTTTTAAAATGTGAGTTATTAACGCTCCCGTTGTCTTTATAATGCGTTGATTTAATTTCTCTCCCTTGGCTATCATATGCTTTGGTATAGGAATTTTGATGACTCCAATTTTCGTTCCCATCTGACTTATAATATAATTGTTTTATTTCTCTGCCTTGTTCGTCATATTGTTTCATATAAGAATAAAGCCAATTAACGCTCCCATCGTCTTTGTAATACAAGTGTTTTATTATACCTTGGTTTTCATACTTTTTAGTGTTAGAATAAAGCCAATTAACGCTCCCATCGTCTTTATAT
>NZ_JABUOH010000001.1 GCF_013391955.1 Candidatus Phytoplasma pruni | reverse complement strand
AATGGCAGAAGAAAAACATAAAAAAGGAGAAATTCATATATAAGAAATTGTTGATTTTATGGATGCAAAATGGATGCAAAGTGTTTGATGAAATTTATTTATGAAATTATTAAATTTATAATGCGTTTTTTCTTTGGATTTTTTAAATTTTTTTACAATGTTCCAAAATTTGAAAAAACACTTAAAGAAATTTTAAACAAAATAGAAGACTTAAAACAAAATAATATAGGAAATATCTTTTCAAAAGGCGATGAGGGGATTAAAATTTTTTCTCCAAAAGGAGAACTCAATGGTATATTTATCTTTAACAACGGTAATAATAATAAGGCTTATTTTAATAACAAAAGAACAAAAGAAGAAAAGTAATAAAAAACATTAAAAAAGAAGGTGAAAAAATGAAATTAAACGTAAACCCTATGCAAGAAAGAAAAATAGACAAAATAGAAAATGATAAGTTCGGCACCAAAAGAACATTTGATAAAAAAGGAAATTTGATTCGAGAAACTTTATCAAACGATACAATTAGAATATATAATGAAAAAAACGTTCATATTAGAACAATTTTTCCTAATGGTCAAATCGATGATTATGATCCTGAGACAGGAAATAATATTCAAAAAACTTTTCCCAGTGGTATAATACATCGCTACCCGCCGAATAAGGAATAATGAGAAAAGTTAATTTAATTTTTTTAAACTATTTCACTTTAAAGAATTACAGTGTTGAATTAAAATTTACATCCTTATTTAAAGCATTTATTATTGAGGATTTATAAGTTTTTGGAAGTTATAAATAGACTTTTAACAAGTTTATGCGTCCTTA
Source organism: Candidatus Phytoplasma pruni (assembly GCF_013391955.1). Taxonomy (GTDB): domain Bacteria; phylum Bacillota_I; class Bacilli_A; order Acholeplasmatales; family Acholeplasmataceae; genus Phytoplasma. The sequence goes on along the minus strand of NZ_JABUOH010000001.1, from coordinate 13,479 downwards.
AATCAATATTTTTTGCAGATAAAAAAATAAGACCCTTTTATATGGTCTTATTTTTGTTTTATATCGGTTAATTTTTTTATCTTAATGATTTTCAAACGAACAAAGCAAAAAGTATCGTTTAATCTTCTAATGGTTGGAATTGTAATTTATTATCCTTGAATAAACAGTTTATTTTTCCATCAGGATTAAACACTTTTTAACAAACATTTTTCATCAAATTCTTCAATAACTCCGTCTTTTTATGTTTTTTTAAGTATTTTTTCATTCTTATCTTTTTCTTCTTTATATTGAAAACGTTCTGGATAATCAGCGCCTTGAGGACAAATATTTTTCACTCCTTCAAATTCATCTACTGTTTGACCGTTTTTAAATAAAGGCGGATAAGCGGTTTTTTGTTCATCACTTTCCATATTGTCATAACCCTTTAAACGAGCTTTTAATATTGAAGGTTGTTGGTTGGTTTTTAAATTCGGTAGAATTCTTAAAATGTTTTTTTCAATTTTACTTTTTGACCTTAAAAAAACCATCTTTACAGATGGTTTATCTTTTGTTATTTATTTTACTTCCTGATTAAGTTCAAATATGAATAAATCTATTCGTTAAGATATTTAATTTATAAACGAAAAGGTTTTTTTTCTTTTCTGATTCCTAAATAATATCCCAATTAATTTATAAACGAAAAGGTTTTTTTTCTTTTCTGATTCCTAAATAATATCCCAAGAGGTAAACAGGAGTCAAGAAAGCAATAATGTTCCAAAAAACATTAAAAACTACTAGGAAAGAATTCTTTTTCCTTTTAATTAATGTTTTGCCTTTTATTCCTCTTTTATAACTATATTTGAAATAATAAACTTGTAACCAAATATATAAAATAAAGAAAATACATTCCAAAGCGAAAAATATGTAAGGGTGATGTTTTTCTAAATCTAATAATCCACGACTAATAAACTTAAGCCAAGCAGCCCCCCAAACAGGGCGTGAATTTGCTTTTTTTTCAAGCCATTTTAAGAAAAAATTTTTCTCAGTTCCTGTATTAAAAACTTGTGAAAAATGAAAATAAATCAAGCAAATTAAAAGAAGAATAAAAAAAACTAATGAGATTTTTTTAAAAAAATTGTTCTTATTTCTTTCTTTCATATAACAACCTTTCTTTTATATTTTTTAATAATAATTGGACTTTTATTGCAAGCATTATCATGCTTATTTAATTATGATACCTATTTCACAAGCGTTATCATACCTATTAAATTATGTTTTCTTAATTGATTGAATAATTTCTAATAAAACTTAATATTTTATTATTATATTATAACACCAAATGGTTATCATCAACAAGATAAACAAGTTATCAAACCAAATTAATGACAAAAGAAATGATACATTATTTTATCAAAAAAACTAGGCAATTAGTGTTTTTTGTGTTATATTTAAATGAAACCATAAAATATTAATCTTTGTATCTTAATTATTTTTCCATAAAACAATTTTTAAACAATAAAGAGGTGAATAAAATGAAAAAAATTAAAGTTTTATTTAAAAATTCGTATGAATTAGAATTGAAAGAAAAGGGTTCTGTTGGAGATATAATTGATTTAAGAGATTCTATCGAAATTAATCTAGATGAATTAGGTAAAAATTATCAAGAAGAACAGCTGGCTCAAATACAATCTTCCTTACAACAAAAATATGAAGAACAAATCAAAGAATTACGACACCAACACGAGAAAGAAAAAATGCTTCTCGAACACAATAAAGAACAAGAAATTTTTCAATTACAATTGAAAAGAGCGAATTTTAACATTAAATTAGTGGGAGAAAATTTAGAACAATGGTGCGATAATGAGGTACAAAACCAACTGTTAATTGCTAATGATATTACTTGGATAAAAGATAACCAAATCATTAATAACGCTAAAGGAGATTTTATTTATAAACTCCATTTTAACGCCGAAAAAAAAGATGATCAAATTTTAACTTCCGCTCTTTTAGAAATGAAATCCGAAGTGAAAAACAATTTATCTTCTCCAACTAAAAAACGTAAAAACGAACAATATTTTAAAAAATTAGATCAAGATCGTCAAAATAAAAATTTAGAATTCGCTCTTTTAGTCAGCGAATTAGAATACGAGCAAGAAAACGATATTCCCGTTAAAAAAGTGCCTGAATATGAAAACATGTTTATCATCAGACCAGCTTATTTAGTGGTTTTTCTTAATATTATTACCGCTTTAGGGCGTAAACATAAAGAATTAATTATGAATGATTTTCAAGCCAAACAAGAGTTTAAAAAAGAACAAGAAATTAAAGATGATTTTCAAGCGATGAAAAACGAAATCTTAGATCATTCCTTTAAAAATATTGAAAACAATTTAATGACGATTCAGAAAGAAAACGAAAATATTAAAAAAATATCTGACTCTTTATTTGTATCTTATGAAATTATTCAAACTAAAATTAATACTATTTTAGAACGTCATTTTAAAACAGTTTTAAATAAGATTAATAACTTTAAAATCGATCAAATTATTAAAAAAATTAACCATTTAGAGGAATAATAATAAGGTCTTCAAACCTTTTCACTGTCTTGGATTAACCAAATAATAATTTGGTATAATGGATAATGTAATTTATAATATTGATATTTAAAAGCTAAATATTTTGTATTATTAAATTAAACTTCATTTTATCTCGTTAGAAAGCTAAATCTTTGAAAAAAATGCGTGTTTTGCTTGATTATTTTAAAAAACCTTATCATAAAATAATTAAGTTTACTGTTTTACTTTTGACTTTGATTGCACTAACTCTTTTGTTAAGTGGCTTTCATAGTTTGAATCTTTTACTAGAAAAAGATAATTTTGTTAAATTTAGATGGTATTATTTTTTTTCTTTTTCTAAACAATGTCTCTTTTTAATCTTAATGACTGTTGTTTTAATGATTTTTCAAAAAAATAAACGTATTACTGATATTTTTGCTTTATGTTCTTTAGTGAGCGTTATTATCAACACTATCTTTTTACGTTCTTTTATTAGGGATTGGAATATTTACCCTTCTTCAGGGATGCCTTTTTTTAATTTAATTATTTATTTTTTAGAATATATCATTATTCCTATTTGTTTTGTTATTTTTTATTTTATCAGCGGTTCTTTTAAAGCGGATTATAAAATGTTGGGTTTAACGTTAATTCATCCTTTACTTTATTTCCTTGATGGCTATTTAGTGAATTTATTGATGAATTGGTCTGAAGAAAAAATCTTTAGCACTCGTTTTTTTGCTAAACAATTGATTAACCCTGATAATCAAAAAAACCTCTTTCTTGCTTATGGTAAAATTTTTCTCGCTTTTTTCTTTTTAACTGCTGGGGTTATCTTTTTACGTAACAAGAAAAAATTTCTTTGGTTAAAAAGTGTCTTTTTCTTTTCCCTTTTATTGGTTGTTTCTTTTATAGCCCTTCAACCGAAAGAATGGTTACACGCTAAAGAGGTGGTTTTAAATCCTACTACCATGGGAGCCGGCCTTTTCCCTGAAACACAAGAAATGTCTGAATATTTTCAAACAGTTTCTGATTTAACCCCAGAAGAGCTCAAAAAAAATAATCATAAAATTTTAGAATTAGGTTCTGGTTGTGGTAACGTCACTCAATATTTAATAGAAAAATTTGGGGTAGAAAATATCATAGCCTTGGAAATAGATGACTTTTTATGTCAAGAATTAAAAGCTCGTTTTCCTGGTTTAAAAGTTATTCAAGGAAATGCCGCTCATTTTGAAACTTTACTCCAAAAAGAAAAAATAACGCATCAACAAATTAAAGGTATTGTTTCTACTTTGCCGGTTGGTATTTTTTCTTCTGAAGATTTTCAAAGTTTAAAAACCAGTATTGAAAAAATAGTGGTCCAAAATAATATTAAATATATGAATTATCGTTTTAAAATGTTTGAAACAGCAACTAGAGAAATGCCGGAACTTAAAAAAAGTCACAATTTCGTGTTTATTTCGGAAATGATAATGCCTTTAAGTGTTTATACTTACGTTAAAAAATAAAATTTAATGTTATATTGATATAATCTATCTTTTGCTTAAAAGAACCTTTTTAAGGTTCTTTTTTATCATTTATGATAGTATATGGGATAGACTAAAAGAGGGGCAAGAAGAAGGAATTGCTTTTATCGTTAAATTTATGGTTTTATCTTGATCAGGCGAGAAAAGAGCTTCACTGTTTTTTTAAAAAAGAATTATTTTTTGCATTAAACATAATTAATGATTCTATATTAGTGTAAAATATTAATGTAAACTAAAAAAACACTTATCAAATAAAAAAATAAAAAGTTAGAAAAAATATATTTAAAAGTTAAATGTTTTTCGTTAAAATATGATAATATATTTACTATATAAATAATTTTTATATTTTAACGATGTTAAAACAATATGTTAAATAATTATTATTTTCTAAAGAAAGATTGTTAAAGAATGAAAAATATCATCAAAAAATCAGCTAATTTCTTAACTGTTTTTCGCATCTTGTTGGTTTTTTGCATGTTGCCTTTAATGTTTATGATTTTAAATTTTAAAAAAAATCAGACAGATGACGTAAACACAACGCTAATTTGGCTTTTTAATTTGATTTTTATCATCGCAGCTATTACCGATTATCTTGATGGTTATATAGCTAAAAAATTCGATCAACAAACAGTGTTTGGAAAGTTTTTTGACCCAATAGCTGATAAATTGCTTGTTATTATCACTTTTTTTCACATATTTTTATTAAGTAATCGTAAACTTTTATTAAATATAGCCGATGATAATAAAGATGTTAAAACTGGCATTGTTATGGTTCTGATAGCGACTATTATCAGAGATTTGATCATTACGGGAGTTCGTTTAGTCGCTGTTGAAAAAAAACATATTATTTCCGCTTCTGTTTTGGGGAAATTAAAAACTGTTTTTACTTTTATAACTATTATTTTTTTATTATTTGTTAAACAAATATACTCGCATATTTGGAATTCAGAACTTTTGAATTTAGAAAGTAAATTGCCGATAACAGTTTTTATTAATGTTTTATCAGGTATAAACATTTTTTTAATTGCCGGTTCAGGAGTTTTATATATAATTAAAAATTTTAAATTTATTAGAGAGAATTTCGACCAAAACTAACTATCTCTACCTAAATAACTAAAAAACATTTATATTACAATATATCGAAAATAATCAAAGGAATGAAACAAAATTATGAATAACGAAAAAGTGAAAAACGAAAAAGTTAAAATAGAAAAAACTAAACAAGAAGTAAAGAAAAACGAAGAAAATAAAGAAGTGGTTGAAAAAACGATTAAAGAAATTGAACAACGTTTCGGTAAAGGGAGTATTATGAAGTTAAATTCGGAACAAACTGATAAAATCCAAGTTATTCCGACTGGTTCTTTAACTTTAGATATTGCTTTGTCTATCGGTGGTTTTCCTAAAGGTCGTATTATTGAAATTTTTGGCCCTGAAAGTTCCGGAAAAACAACTTTAACTTTGCATGCCATAGCGGAAGCTCAAAAACAAGGCGGAAATGTCGCTTTTATTGATGTAGAAAATGCTCTGGACCCAAATTACGCTAAAGCAATAGGAATCGATTTAGATAATTTCATTATTTCTCAACCAGATTCAGGCGAAAAAGCTTTAGATATCGTTGAATCTCTAATTAAAAGCGAAAATTTCAGCTTAATAGTGGTGGATTCTGTGGCAGCTTTAGTGCCGGAAGCCGAATTAAAAGGCGAAAGTGGTGATTCTTTCATGGGTCTTCACGCCAGAATGATGGGACAAGCGATGAGAAAACAATCAGCTATCGTTTCGAAAACTAATACTATCGTGATTTATGTGAACCAATTAAGAGAAAAAGTGGGAGTAATTTACGGTAGTCCTGAAGTAACCCCAGGCGGTAAAGCTTTAAAATATTTCGCTTCTTTAAGACTGGATATTAGAAAGTCTGAATTTATCAAAGAAGACGGTACTTTTATCGGCATTCGTTCCAACGTTAAAGTGGTGAAATCTAAAGTTTCTTCCCCTTTTAAAGTTGCTCAATTAGAAATTATGTACGGAAAAGGGATCGCTAAAGAAGGTGAAATTTTAGATTTAGCGGTTGATCTTGAATTAGTCCAAAAAAGCGGTGCTTGGTATAGTTACCAAAATAAACATATCGGGCAAGGAAAAGAAAAAGCTAAAGAGTTTTTATTACAAAACCCTGAAATAGCGAAATCTTTAGAAGAACAAATTAAAAAAAGCTATAAATTGCTATAAATCATATCTTGTTTAAAAAAATTTAATAATTAGAAAGGTCTTTATATGAAGGAAAACAACACCCTTTTTAAAGGGGCGAATTGGAATAAATTAGAAGACGAGTTTACGCAATATTTTTATGAACAAAATTTAAGTCAATTTTGGCGTCCTGAAGATATCAGTCTTCAAAGTGATTTAATTGCTTGGGAAGAACTATCTCTGGAAGCAAAAAAAGCCTATTCAAGGAATTTATTAGTTTTGACTTTTCTAGATACTTATCAAGGGGATATCGGTATGCCGGTTATTCTTCGTTCTTGCTTACCTTACGAACATCAAAAAAAAGCGACCCTTAATTTCATGGGGGCAATGGAAAATGCTGTTCACGCGAAAAGTTATTCTAATATTTTTATGACTTTTTTAAATAAAGAAGAGATCAATCAATTATTCGCTTGGGGCGAAGAACAAAAAAATTTACAAAACATTTTAAATATTATTGTCGCTATTTACGAAGATTTAGAAAAAAAAATCGTTCTTCATAAATATGAACCCGAAAAAAGCGATAATAAAACTTTTAACGAAATTAAATGGAAAAGCATGGTTGCTTCTGTTTTTCTTGAAACTTGGTTGTTTTACAGTGGTTTTTATTATCCTTTATATTTCTACGGTCAAGGTCAATTGATGCAAGCCGGAGAAATGATTAACTTGATTATCCGAGACGAAAGTGTTCATGGCGTTTATGTAGGTCGTTTGGCTAAAGAATTATATTATAACTTTTCCCCAGAACAAAAAAAATATTTAAAAAAATGGTTAGATGATTTATTGGATAATTTATATGAAGAGCAAAAAGCTTTAGCACATGAAATTTATCAAGAAGTTGGTTTAATAGAAGATGTTAACGCCTTTGTTCGTTATAACGCTAATAAAGCGTTAATGAATTTAGGTTTTGAACAAAAATTCCCTCAAGAAGAAATTAATCCTGTAGTTTTAAACGGACTTAATACCGAAACTAAAACTATGGATAACTTTTCCATGAAAGGGAATGGTTACCAAAAAATGAAATCAGAAAGCCTCAAAGACGAAGATTTTATTTTTTAAAAAAACTTTCCTTAAAACAGATATTATTAAAAACAAGTCTTATGAAAAGACTTGTTTTTTCTTTCAAAAAGAAAAAAGAAAGAAAATTCTTTAAAAGAGTTTTCTTTCTTTTTTTGTATTATTTTTTTGTATTAATTTAATTTTTATTTAATGATAATTTAAATGGCAGGGATATCAGGATTCGAACCCGAACAAGCGGTTTTGGAGACCGTTATGCTACCGTTGACATCATATCCCTTAAAATGATTTAAAATAATAATTTTTAATATTAATGGTACGGGTGACAGGACTTGAACCTGCACGCCAAAAGCGCTAGATCCTAAGTCTAGTGCGTCTTCCATTCCGCCACACCCGCAGATTAGTTTAAAGTTGTCGTATTTATGTTGTTAATATTGGCAGGCCCAGCTGGATTTGAACCAACGAATGACGGAGTCAAAGTCCGTTGCCTTACCACTTGGCTATGGGCCTACAAAAGATATAAAGATAAAATAATAAATTGGGGCGGCTGATGGGAATCGAACCCACGCGTGTCGGCTCCACAAGCCGCTGCGTTAACCACTTCGCCACAACCGCCATAAAAATACATCCAAAAAAATAATGTATCAAATAACAACATTTATTATTATACATTATTTTTTAAAAAAAATAATTAAAAAATAATACATAATGTTAAAAAAATAAATTAGCACTCTCCTCTTGACATTGCCAAAATGATTTGTTATAATAAAAAGGAAATTATTAATAATATTAAAACAAATGATAAAAAAAGGAGATAAATATAAAAATGTTTGTTAATGTAATTGATAGAAAAAACGATTTATTAGAAAATTTATTAGATGAGTGGAAAAGCGTTTCTTTAGGTGAAAATTCTTCTTCTTGGATGAGAACCGATATTAAAGAATATCCACAACATTATGAATTAATTAGCGAACTGCCTGGTTTTAAAAAAGAAAATATTAAAATCAGTTTAGAAGAAGGATGGTTAATGGTTGAAGCTCATCCGGACTCAAAAAACCCATCAAAAGACGTTAAAAAAAACGCAAGCGAACCTCAAGTTAACTTTTTAAAACAAGAAAGAATGAGAGGCATTATTAAGCGTAGTTTTAACATAGGTGAAGAATTTTCTATTGAAGATATTGATGGCACTTTGAATAATGGTTTATTAACAATCACTATCAAGAAAAAACCTGCAGAACCGCAAAAAGAAAAACAATATTTAGAATTGAAATAATCCTTAAAAATAAAAAAAATTCAAAATAATTATATTTTGAATTTTTTTTATTTATAGAAAGGTTAATTTTTTAATTGTTTATTTGTTTTATCTACTAAAAGGGTTTTCACGAAAGGTAAATCTTTCGGGTCGATATATAAGGCGTTTTTTTGATCATCATAATAAGAAAAAGAATTGTCGTTCATCGGCATGTTATTTAACATAAACAACTGCATTTCCGAAACGTTTTTTAATTGGTCAAATATTTTTTTCAAACTTTCAGGAATCTGTTTATTGATCGTTTCTTCGATGAAAGAAAGGTCAATAGGTTTTTCGTTAACATTTTCCCCTTCTGGTGAATTATTGCCGTTATTATTGTTAGAAGGGTTATTATGAGAATGATCGTTCTTTCTTTGGTTTTTTTCGTTACCGTTAAAATTAAAACTATTTTTAATGCTGTTTTTCAATAATTCTTTTTCTAAAAGTTCTAATTTTTGTTTTAATAATTCTTTTTCAAAGAAATTTTGTTGTTGGTTTAATTCCATTTTGCTTTCTAATTTGCTTTGGTACAATTCTAACCTAATTAAATCGATATCTTTATCTTTTTCTCTGGAATTTTTTTCTTCTTCTTTTCTTCTCTGCATATCTAAAATAGTTAATTCTATTAAAGATAAGTTTTTATTTTTATATAAATCATCTGATAATTGATTTTGAATTGAAATTTGCGGATTTTCGTTATTAACATCGTTTTTTTCTTTTTCTTCTCCGAAGAAAAAATTCAAAAGAAACAAAACAAAACGCATTAATAACTTAATTAGTTTTTGAAGTGGTACAGCCAAAATAATACTCGATACAATCAAGTATGGAACCCAATTTTCTTTTAAATTCTCAAGAATACTTGTCCAAGTTTCATTCGCCACAGTAAATTTCACCTTTTTATTCTTTTTTATTTTTAAATAACTTAAAAAACTAATGATACAATATTATTGTAGCATATTTATTTTAAATTAACAAATTATTATTATTTTTATATATTTTTTTTGTAACTTTTTGATTTTTTGAGCGCACACCGATACAATAAAATGAAAATATGTGATTCTTTTTATCAATTTATAAAAAAAGAAGGAAAATTATCATGTCTGAAAATAAATATTTACATCAATTAAAAGATTTTAAAGATGGTTTTAAGTCTTTTATCAATAAAGGGGATGTGATTAAATTAGCTATCGCCATCGTGATGGGGCAGTTATTTACCAAAATGGTGAGTTCCTTATCTACTGATGTTATTATGCCGCCTATTGTTTGGTTATTTAATGGTAAATTTACTTTAAATGAGTTAAAAATACGTTTAGGAGACGGAGAGAACGCTATTAATTATGGTAAATTTTTACAAAATGTTTTTGAATTTTTTATGGTCGCTTTCATTATTTATATTTTTGTGTATCATGGTAAAAAACATTTACAAACTAAGACCCCTTCTAATATAAAAGACCTGAAAAACGATGAAATAAAACAATTAGAACAAGAAAAAGTAGCTTTATTAAAGGAAATTAAAGACTTGCTGCAAAATCCTCCCAAATAAGATCATATCGTTAAAAATACTCTTGATATGGGGTATTTTTCTATGGAATAAATCATCTATAAATTTAATCATTATACGATGATATTTTAAAAAAAGGTAATATATACGTTAATTTATGAAAAGAATTTATTCTTTCTGTTGGATATTATTGGTTTTCTCTTGTATGATGGTTTATTTTTGCCACACCAAAAGCGAACATCACACAAAGCAACCATTTATCGAAAACAGGATACAAATTTTAACCGATTCCTTGAAGGAAAAAAATAATATTATTCAAACCCAAGAATCGATCATTAAAGAAAATCAACAACAAATCATTAAAAAAAACCATCATTTATGTTTTTACAAGAAAAAGATTAAATTATTAACCAAAGAAAAGGAAGAAATCAAAAAAGATTTATCTTCTATTACTAATGCTTTAATCGAAAAAGCCGACGAAATAGAAGAATTAAATCATCTTTTTGCCTAAAATAACTTCTCAAAAAAATTATTAACAATTGAAGGGGAATATAATTTCAAGATCAATTCCCACTAAAAAAAATCCTCCCATATAAAACAAAAAACTATTTATGAAATATCTTTTTCATAAATAGTTTTTTTATTTCTAAAATGGTAAATATCATTGATATGGTAAATATCATTAATATTTTAAAAATTCATTAATCTTGGGGATAATTATTTAGCAAATGAAGGCCATAAAGTGCTTATAGTATCGGCAACTGCATCATCCATGTCTTTAGTGAAAGCATCAAAAACAAATGTATAACTAGTTTTGTAAGCTTTTTTCATCATCGCTACAGTATTGTTACCAACGTTAGTTAGCATAGAAACCACTATACTTTTCATCCAATCGCCATCGTATGGAAAAACTGTAAAAAAATCAGTTTCCACTTCAGCCCATTCATCTATATTTAAATAATTGGAAAGCATATCATTTACTACGTTTTGAATCATTTTTTTGGAAGTTTTATCGCTGTGTTGAGCCATGGCATAAGTTTTCAATTCATCAACAACTTTAGCCATTCCTATGTTCATTTTGTCATTGAAAGAATTATTAACAGTTTCTACAACATATGGGACATCGTCTTGTACGTTAACATTATGTGTATTTGGCGTTTGATTAGATTGTTTATTTGTTGTATTTTGAGTTTGATTAGGTTGTTCATTGTTTTGAGCAAAAATTTTCTGTGTAAAAAAAGGTAAAGTCATTAATAAAAAAGCATTTAACATCAAGAAAAATAAATAACTATTTTTTGTTTTTTGATGAAACAAAAATATATACCTCTATTTTCTTTTATTTTTTTTATAATGTGTTTTTATCTTCCTGTACGATTATATTATAACATGCTTCGACATAAAAACCAAATATTTACTTCTTAAAAGGCTAAAACATATCCATATCTCAAAGAAAGGACCATTTTAATGGTTATATTAAGCTTTTGAATAAAAAAGCTTTTAAAGTGGTTAAAAAAGCTTTTTTATCCGTTAAAACTTCTTAATAAAATTATGGCTGAAAATAAGTATTTCTTGAGCTACTCTTTTGGTTTGAACGCTGTAATTGAGATCAAAAAAAGAAGGGTTATAATCGTGGTATAAAGAATGGATGAATTCATGATCGTCATAAGTTAACAACCATTTATTACGTAATTTATTTAAGACTTCGAATAATTCAATATGGTTTTGTTCCTTGAAGAAATGTGGATATAAATTAGCGCCTTTAAGAAAATAAGGAGAATCTAAATAAAACAACAAATTGTCTTTTTGAGCATCAACAGAAGCGATAAATTCTTTAGCGTCTAAATTACTTAAAAAAATTTTATCTTTGAAAGACGCTATTTGACGAATCAAAGCGATTAAAGGAGGTTTATTAAAACGGGAATCTATTTTATAATTACCTTTTTGTTCATAACCTCCCATAGGACCAGCGCTTAGAATGCCGGAACGATTAGTTCTATTGAGGAAAAAAGTAGCAAAACCTTTTTGCAAGGTCGTTTTATTACAACTATTATCTTTGTAAATAGCTTTTTGTTGGCGCCAGGTTTCTACATTAACTTCGGTTTTTTCTATTAAAGAAATTAAGGCGTTGGTTTCGTATAAAACACTTGCCCAAAAAGCATAAATATTTTCGTCTAAATCGTTTAAATAAATTTCAGATACTTTTTCATTAAATAACAATTGAAAAGCTAATCCAGCTCCGCCTGCGAAAGCTTCTACATAGACAGGTTTAAAAGAGAAATTATTTTCTATTAATTTAGTGATAAATAAGTATAATTTAGATTTGCCGCCAGGATACCTTAAAGGCGTGAGGTGTTTTTTCATATTTTTTTATCTTCATCTTAAACGAATTTTAATAAAAGAATGTAAAAAAATCACTATTTAAAAAGATAACCTCATCTGGTTTAATTTTTTTAAATAGTGATTTATGTTTTTTTTGGACGATCATATTTTTTTAAATTTTTTAAAAGAAAGGAATAATTGTAATAATTAAACATAAATCTTTAATTGGGATCAAACCATCATTAAAAGTTTTTTTTAATGATGGTTTTTTTAAACAATAAAAGATGGAAAAAAGAAGTTATTTTTTAAGTTTACTTTTTTTGAATCTTTCCACTTTGTTTTTGTTTTCTTTTTTGAACGAAGAAACAATTGCTTTTTTCTTCTGTATTCTCGTATAAACGACAGTAATCACTACTGCTTGAATAGTTATTATAGAAAATACCCAAAAATATATTTTTTTATAAAAAGGTTTTTCACCGTTGTTTTGGTTTTTAACATTATTGTTTCTTGGAGTGGAATTGTTGGTTGAAATAGTAGGAATATCGCCTGTAATGATGTCTTTTTTTCCATCCTGTATTGCCACGTCTTTTTGAGTAATATAAGTTACCACAACAGATCCTTCATAAACAGAACTATCTGATTTAGCTTTAATTGTTGCTTGCTTGTTTAAGTTTTTTTGGTCAAATTCTATTTCAACTTGATTTAAATCGACCTCAGCGTTTTTGTTTTTAACTGCTGTTAAAACTTCTTTTTCAGTTGGTTTGTCTATGTCTGAACAATTTATATTGTCTAAATTTGTTACTTTTATTATTTCAGAAAGTTGTTTTTTTGCTGGTTTAGTTGGTTGTTCTCCTTGAGGAGCTCCTCCTCCGCCGCCGTTATTTCCAGATGGATTGTTGTTGGGCGATCCTCCACCTTCGGATGGTTTTTTTGTTGGATCTGAATTTTGTCCTGTTCCAGTTGGTCCTGGAGTTGGATCTTGTACTTCTGTTGGATTGTTTTGAACTGGTGCTTCATATGTATATGTAACTTCTTGTGTACCTGTGTAATTAACGC